>CAJOLO010000106.1 GCA_905235345.1 uncultured Lachnospiraceae bacterium | reverse complement strand
AATTAGATGTATGTCAACTATATAACGGTTTGATTTTATTAAAACACTGCTCGCTTCTACTTTGTCCTGCCCAGAAAGTGCAGTATTCAATATGCCTCTTGTAATTTCATCTGTTGTAAGGTTGATCTTCGAAACATATTCGTTCATTATTGTAACCATTATATATAAAATCCTTTCAATTACATGATTATTTGGTGATTGTGAAACTCATTAATATTGTGTATAATATGTACAATTCTGAAAATATAAACAATAGCTTCACATTTACCTAACTTGATTATATATGTTAATATATTTGATGATCCGGAATTGATTTAAGAATCATTTCAAATTCAACAAAATGTTCCTTGAAAAGCTCAACTACATCGGGATCAAACTGAGTACCACTGTTTTTAACAATTTCGTTATATGTATCTTCTAACGACCATCCGCCTTTGTAATATCTTTCAGATGTAAGTGCATCAAACACATCACATACAGCCATAAGACGACTTATATATGCGATTTCCTCTCCTTTCATTCCGAGATATCCTGAACCATCCCATCGTTCATGATGTTGTAATGCTATTGTTTTTGCAATCTGCATAATATCACCGGGACATTTAGAAAGAAGAGCTTCTCCATATAATACATGACTTTTCATAATCCCATATTCCTCTTCTGTTAATCGGTCAGGTTTATCAAGTATCTCTTCAGGAATCATAAGTTTTCCTATATCGTGCATCATAGCTGCCACAGAAAGTTTATCTACATATTCTACGGAAAATCCTGAGGCTGTGCCCAAAACCTTCATATATTCTGCAACTCTTCGAATATGTTCACCGGTCATCTTTGATTTACTCTCTGAAAGTTCGGAAAAAGCAAATATCAATTCGCGCTGGTTGTTTTCAAGATCTTTATTAGCATCTATGGTCTTATCCAGCATAACCGTGTTTCGTTCAACAATATAATATGCAAATAAAGTGGTAAGTAAAATCATTACCATCCGAAGAAATCCACCATATACTAACGCTTCAGCAATATTCTGATATTCTTCTCCGATAATATTCTCAAAAATGAAATAACGCAAAAACAAAACGATAAATACACTTACACAATCTATTCCGGAAACAATAATGATAAGTTTTTTATCACAATATATAGTTGCAATAAGTAATGGAAATATTAAAAGTATAATAAAATCATAAGAAATAAATGTTCCTAATAATAACACAACAATAATACAACATACTACAACATAATATTTTATCCATAAATGTTCCATATGAAGTATGTCAACCAATACTGTAGGAACAGCTAATAATACAATACATGAAACAAAAACTATCATTATTGCAGTTTGATCATATCCATAATATTTCGTACTGGTAAACATCCACAAGGAGATGAGGAACAATATTGTAATTCTCAAAACCTGGGAAGCTATCTTATTAACTTCTATTGTATTTCTTCTGATTAACAAATCCCTGTTCATGCCAAAATCCCTTTTTATAACTTAAATATTATAACTCTTCCGGATTGATTAATTTACCATCTAACCATATCTTTTCGAGATTATAAAACAATCTGTCTTCTTCGTTAAATATATGAACAATAATGTCATTAAAGTCCATCAAAATCCAATTAGCTGTACTGTAACCTTCTATCTGTTTCGGATTAACACCTTCATAATGAAGTTTCTCTTCAACATTATCAGCCATCGCCTGAACCTGATTACGATTGGATCCGCTGGCTATTATAAAATAATCTGCCATAACGGAAACTTCAGATATATCTATTATTTTTATATCCTGAGCTTTTTTATCCTCGAGACCGGATAAAGCTATCTTTGCTAATTCTCTGCTTGTCATACTTATATCTACTCCTTATAAAATATACTTAAAATCATTATATAATTCAACTTAATATTATATTTAATATAGTCAGGAATCTCCTACTGTTTAATGCCAATAATAATTAATTCATTAATTTTGAATAATATTCATATGTTTCTTTAGTTACAGGATCAATAACTTCTCCTTTATTTTCTAAATAAGTAACACAGTTCTTTAATATATGTAACAGACATATATCGATATCGGTATATGCTTCCTTTCTAATCTCTTCCATTTCGGGTAAAACAGCACGATTGGGTTCAATATAATCGGCAATATATATAATCTTATCCATTAAAGACATACCGGGTCTTCCGGTTGTATGATAAGTAATTGCTGATAATATCTCATCATCAGTTACCCCATATTTCTCCCGGGCATACACTGCCGAAAGCTTAGCATGTAAAAGTTCAGGATTCTGATACTCACATTTAGATATAGAGATGCCCAGCTTCTCACATTTCGCAATCTTCTTATCATTAGATAAATATTTGGCACAATCATGCAACAGACCGGCTGTCAATGCTTTATTATAATCGGCGCCATACATATATGCCATGGTTCCTGCAGTATATTCTACACCTACGGAATGTTCAAATCTTTTTGAAGAAAGCTTTGTTTTAAGTTTTTCCGTCATCTGTATTCTATCCATATATTTCCTCTTATAAAACACATAATTTAAGCACACTTCCAACCTTCATGATTCGAAATGCTCGACGGTTTCGCTGAACCATCTAACTAATTTAACCAAGTTATTATAACAAAAAAAACAGGCTATTTCAATCAATATGCCTGTATTTTTGTTATAATTTTTCAATTTTATAAGGGAAATATAAAAATAAATAAAGAAATAATAAATTATTTAATTATGCCTGATTGCAAATTAATATAAACTATTATTAATAATATATTCATATACAGACGCAGGAATATATTGTTTTACAAATAGGGCAGCATCATTTTCTTCATTATTTTCATTGATCAAATGAAGGTGATTTCTTAATTCCGATGATGAACAATCTGTATTATCACACTTTATTACATAAAAATGACTTTCAGGATACATATCTTCCAGAATACTTATACGTTCATTTATCTGTTCAATTCCATTATTATTTCTTGACGCAACCAATACATCTGCATTCTCTAAAATGATTTCCGGATGAATCCATTTATCAAAATAAAATAAAGAATCAGCACCCATTATAAAATAAAATTTAATGTCGGGATATTGCTGTTTTAACAAGGTAAATGTTTGGTAAGAATAAGTTTTTCCTTCTCTTGTAATTTCTAAATCGGATAACTTGAAATAATCATAATCCTTTATTGCCAGTGAAATCATATTAAGTCTGTGTTCACAGGAAACTATACCTTCATTCGATTTATATGCAGGAATATGATTAGGCATAAACCATATCTCATCAAGCTGATATTGCTCATATGCTGCTCTTGCTATTTCTATATGTCCTATATGAATAGGATTAAATGTACCACCCATTATTCCAATATTTTTCATATCGTGCTCCTATTCCAAGTCTGTTCCTGCATATGTCTTATTTAGGTAATAATATCTTAGGATCCTTTTTATTGGGGCGAAATAAAATTATTTTTTTCCCAATTACCTGAACAACCTCTGATTTAGTTCTTCCGGCTATAGTTTCCGCAATTTCATGAGGATCATCCATACAGTTTTTCAAAACACCTAATTTGATAAGTTCTCTTTTTTCTATAGCTTCATCAATTGCTTTAATAATCTCAGGGGTAACACTTCCCTTGCCAACATTTATAATCGGATCAATATTCATTGCCAATCCTTTCAGGTAGGATCTTTGTTTACTGGTCATATATATTCTCCTTTTGCGTTCATTAATTTCCATGGTGACATGAGCTATGGTGTTATTCATAATAATCAAATTCAAGATCATACATCCGGACAACATCGCCCTCTTGCATTCCCATAGCTTTAAGTTCATCTATTATACCATTATCCTTCATAAATCGTTGGAAGAAATCGAATCCTTTTTCCGATTCGAGATTGGTATAGCCAAGCATTTTTTCTAACTTAGGACCTTCAACAATGAATACATGTTCATCCTTAGGATCTATCTCTATTGTATATGGTTCGTTATCTTCTTCAAATGTAGGAACATATTCCGGCTCAAATTCTACTATATCCTCCGGAGCCTCCTGAACAAGCTTATATAGATGCCATAACAGATCATTAACGCCTTCACCGGTCACGGAAGAAATAGCAAATACTTCAATTCCCTGAGGAACGAATTCTTCTTTTAACATTTCAATAACCGTTTCCCGTTCCATATCATTCATTGCATCCATCTTATTGGCTGCAATAACCATTGGACGATTAGAAATCTCGACATTGTATTTCTTAAGTTCATCTAATATTGCATATATGTCATTGATTGGATCACGTCCCTCAACAGAAGCACCATCAACTACATGAAGAAGAACCTTGGTTCTCTCAATATGACGAAGAAACTGAAGTCCAAGACCTACTCCCTCACTGGCGCCCTCAATTATTCCGGGAATATCTGCAATAACAAAGCCCGCACCATCGGAAAGATCAACAACACCGAGATTAGGATTTAACGTGGTAAAATGATAATTTGCAATCTTAGGTCTTGCATTGGTAACTCTTGATAAAAATGTTGATTTGCCTACATTGGGAAAGCCAACAAGTCCTACATCCGCAATAACCTTAAGCTCAAGTGTAACATATAGCTCTTGTGCCGGCTGACCCGGTTGAGCATATCTGGGTGCCTGCATTGTTGATGTAGCATAATGCATGTTGCCATTACCACCTCGGCCACCCTTTAATATAACGACAGGTTCCTTCTTATTGGACATATCCATTATTACTTTCCCGGTTTCAAAATCCTTGATTACCGTTCCGGGAGGAACCTTACATATTACATCATCACCATTAGCTCCATGCTGTCGCCGCTTACCGCCTTCTTCTCCATCCTTGGCACAATATTTTCTTACATTTCTGAAATCATTTAAGGTATTAAGTCCTTCATCGACAACAAAGATAACATCTCCACCCTTGCCTCCGTCACCACCATCAGGACCGCCGGCAGGGACATAAAGTTCTCTTCTAAAGCTTACATGTCCGTCACCACCCTTGCCGGAACGTATAAATACCTTAGCTCTATCTGCAAACATAATTGTTCTCCTGTTATATCGTTTATATTAGGCTATATTCTACGTCACACAATACTCATGACTTAAGTCATGGGATAAACAAAAAAGACTTACGAGCATGTCTTGATAATATTATATCAATATTGCTCTGTGAAAAAAGGGCCGGAGAATTAAACTCCAGCCCCATAAGTCTAAGCATATTACTCGTTGATTGATACAGGATAGATAGAAACCTGCTTCTTATCTCTACCCTTTCTCTCGTAGCGAACAACACCGTCAACTAATGCAAACAAAGTATCATCCTTACCTCTTCCGACATTAACTCCGGGATGAATTTTTGTTCCGCGCTGTCTGTATAAAACATTACCAGCTTTAACAAACTGTCCGTCTGCTCTCTTCGCTCCAAGTCTCTTGGATTCTGCTACCATTCTTGGTAGAACCCATTCCCTTTTTATGAGCGAATAACTGAAGGTTAAGCTTTAACATGATTACACCTCCTAATCCAAAATTATCAAACTGAAATTCTATCATACATTCTGTTCAAGAATCTCAATATATCTCTTACCATACTTCTGTTCTATTGTAGTGATACCAAGATGAAAGGACTTAAATAATAATTCAGCCTCATCGCTTGGCATATTCTTCAAAATGACATTCTCAAAGTTAATCTTACGACTTCCATTAACCTCTTTGTCATCGTGGGTAAAGTTTTCCAAAGAATTAACAAGATTGATATAAAGCATTGATACCGCACTACAAACAATATCCTTTCTCGCATATTCCGCATGCCCCTCTACCTGGGCACCAACTATCAAGTCGTTTTTTTTCAAAATGGTTACAGTAATCATAATCCAACAAACAGATTAAGCATTGATTGCTTTAATCTCAACCTTTGTAAATGGCTGTCTATGACCATTTTTCTTGTGATAGCCGGTTTTTCTCTTATACTTATAAACAACAACCTTCTTGTCCTTGCCATTGCCGATTACATTAGCTGTAACACTTGAGTTAGCAACTGCATCGCCACAAAGCAAATCGCTGTCGTTGTTAATAGCAATAACATCAAACTTTACTTCAGAACCAGCTTCTGCATTAAGCTTTTCTACTTTAATGATATCACCTTCAGCTACCTTGTACTGCTTACCACCTGTTGCAATAATTGCGTACATACGGTTACCTCCTATTATCATTACTCGCCAAGTTCGGTGGCATTCATTATACTATACATTATAAATGCTTCATATTAATATACACATTATATGTATTAAATAACACATAATGCTTCAGTAAATATTGAAACATTAATATAAATGAACGCACTTCAACCTCCTTGTGCGGCATACCAATACATAGTAACAAAATTCATTGAAAAAGTCAAACATTTTTTATAAAATTAAAAGTTAAAATTTTTAAAAAAATAAAATAGAGCTTACATTCAATGTAAACTCTAAATCAATAAAGCGCAGTCGATAGGGGAATCGAACCCCTGTTTCCGCCGTGAGAGGGCGGCGTCTTAACCGCTTGACCAATCGACCTTATCTTGACGACTTGACTAATATATCATATATTCACATTGTCGTCAAGCATTTTTTTAAAATTTATTTCACCATTTATTTCAATCTTTATTTTATTCATTTATTTCTTTAAACTTTTTGGCTTAAAATCCGAATGATTTTTTCATAATTATCCGGCTGATGCGGAAATGTACAGTTTGTACATACTTTTATTATTCGTCCTTCCTTCTCTATGTAACTTGGATTTCCGGGACAATTCTCTTTGTGATATAAAGGGCAATAGCAGAATAAACAGTTAAAATCCTTCAATCCGTTATGACACGGATAATACTTACAAGCTTTATTTTCAAAAAAACGATATGAATTTTCCATTTATAAAGCCTCCTTTCTATTCTTATATTCCACGGCTTTTTTTACAAATTTGTCTGCAAAAGACGGATTCGATGGATAATAGAGATGCGGGAATCCCATCCAGAAATTCTCTCCTGCAAACACACATGGATATTCATTCCCTGTAACCGGTTTTATAGCAATACAGTCTTCTCCATTATCTGTACTGTCAAAATAATGAAATTCATGTCCTTTTATGGTTTCACCCTCCGGCAAGAAAAAACTTTTTCTTTCTCTGATTTCGATATATCCAAATCTTACCAGCTTCTTTTTATAAATGCAATCTTCCGGAATAACCCCTACCATTTTATGACGAATTCCGTTTTTATCGGTAATCGAATTGTGCAGATACATAAAACCGCCGCACTCTGCCACGATGGGCATTCCGGATTTAAATGCCTGCTTAATCGTATTTCTCATACTGACATTACGGCTGAGGTCTTCTGCATACAGTTCCGGATAGCCTCCACCGATTAAAAGAGCATCACAATCTTTGGGCAGATTACGATCATGCAGC
>CAJOLO010000105.1 GCA_905235345.1 uncultured Lachnospiraceae bacterium | reverse complement strand
TGCTTGTCGCACGCAGCGGTACTAAATTCGTGTTGCACACTCATTAAGTACCGGCGGCTCCAAAGCACCTGTTTATGGAATCTGTACAATATGTACAATTCAATATACAATATTAATAAGTTTCGCAATCACCTAGCTTTCAATCATAGATAATGGCGAAACTCCGCTTTACACCTTTATAATCTAAAATTACGCAAAGCTTAAAAATGCCGGTACCATTATCATTAACATCACTATGATCAGAAGCAGAACCATCGGTCCTAACAGCTTAGTTCCTGCCTCCTCACCTGCCTTCCTGACAAGATTCATGCGTTCCTCTAACGCATTCTTTTCCTCCTGCTCCAATATGGCAGCAATTCCCTTCGAACCTTTTGTAACATTCTGCTCCAATAACGTAAGCACCTTGATATAACACGGAAGCTTTAACCTTCTGCCGAGCTCGTAATATACCCTTCCTTCACCCATGCCAATCTCAAAATCATGTCTTGCATGCTTGAGCTCATTTATAAGCGGAAGCCGATAATCATCGCCCTTTTCTCTATCCTCACGTTCATAGTCATTGATCAACAGTGAAAATATATTTCTTATCTGCATTCCCGCACCCATTAGCAATACCATTTCATTAATAAACCACGGATATGCCTGTAACAGCTGCTGTCTTTGCTTTACCTCCGCATTCTTTCTGTTTTCTGCTTCCCTGAAAAGCAGTAACCCTGCAATAATGATTCCGAACAACAGAATCATTCCCGGATTAATGCCTTCCCCTTCAGGAAATATTATGCTTACCCCTTCATATTCGGCAGGAAGCTTGAAGCCCTCTTCATATAACGATTCCTGTTCCTTTCTCTCATACATTTTCTGTATCTTATCAACCATCTGTTGAAAATCGCTCTTTTCCCTGGGAAACACTGTAAATGAATAATCTTTATCCCTTTCCAGCTCTCCGTAACAAAGTTTTACATTAAGCGTTACGGGAATTCCCGAAAGCATGTCCCCCTCTGAATAACCGAGAGCCTTTAACTGCTCCGTATCATTTCTTAAAACTCCGTCCTCGTCAACAAGACTATAATCGGATGACCTCACTTCAACATCGAAGGGATATTCCGAATAATCAAGACTTATGTTTATATCTTTTGTCACATGCTCCATAGAAGCATTATCGCCCTTAATATTCTCATCAAGAAAGTTAAATGCCTGCCCTAATTTCTCCTCAGCTTCCTTCGGTTTTAGTTTCTTCGGCGGAACCTTCAGCGTAAATCCGCCTACATCTTCATCTGTTGCTATCTTGAAAGTATATTCCTTATCCTGTCCGTCAACATCCTGACGTCTGATATAATAATCCGCTTCCTTCTTCTTCATTGATAAGCCGAAGCTTACCGTATTAGCCGCTAAAATGATCAGAAGAATATACAGGTGTTTCTGAACAAATGTTACCCAGCCCCTGTCACTGCCCTTGCTTATGAAAAAGCAATAGAGCATAAGAGCAATCACTACCACATATAAAACAACAAACACAACGTACTTTTCCACACGTTTCTCCTTCCCATATCTATAAATTAGGCAATTGCGAAACTCTTGTTTATATTTTCAGGATTGTACATATTATACGCTTGTCGCACGCAGCGGTACTAAATTCGTGTTGCACACTCATTAAGTACCGGCGGCTCCAAAGCACCTGTTTATGGAATCTGTATAATATGTACAATCCAATATACAATATTAATAAGTTTCGCAATCATCTATCTATAAATGCAATATCCTTTACACAGGTATATCCATAATCTTAGTCGCCCACACATTTGCAAGATAAACTCCCATCAGAAACACCGTCATAAGCACGATACCGAATACGTTATGGTACAATACATCCAGAAAACCACCATTACTTATCCTTAAATACAACAGAATTCCATAGGGCATGACCATCATTATTTTCTCCTCAAGCTTCTTACCTGTTATCATGGTTTCCATTTCCTCTTCCAGACTTATCTTGTCTGAAATACTTCTCACTGTCTTCTCAATTATTCTGATCAGATTCCCCCCACTTCTTTTTGCAGCAGTCACCACATTGGCAAAATTCTGTATATCCTCCACTCCGCTTTTGTCGCCAAAATCCTTAAGGAGTTTCTCTACCGGAATGTTGACTTTTAAGCCCGCTATTATCTCATCAAGCTCCCTGAATATCATTGCATCCTCTTTATATATGAATGCCATATCCTGCCTTGCATCGGAAAATGCTCTCTCAAGTGAATATCCCGCTGTGAGTGACGTGACAAGCGCCTCCATCATTGATTTGAACTGCAGCGTCAATTCTCTTTTTTGCTTCTTTAATTTATCTTTCTTCATTTCCCTGTAATCCACAACGAAAAACGGTATGCATATAATGCACATTTCCAAAGAGTCATAGAAAAGATATCCTATGATCATTCCTTTTATTGCTATTCTTACTAAGTATTCAACCCAATCCTTCCATGTAAAATGGTAGCTCCTATAGTCGGTTTCCATGTTTTATCACTCCTTTCACTATCCTGACACATAGGTGATTGCGAAACTCATTAATATTGTGTATTAGATTGTATATATTGTACAGATTCCATAAACAGGTGCTTTGGAGCCGCCGGTACTTAATGAGCAGTCTACTGCGAATTTAGTACCGCTGCGTGCGACAAGCAGTGCAAACGTGCCTGTGATGGAACTGTATAATATGTACAATCCTGAATATATAAATACGAGTTTCGCAATTACCTATCCTGACACACCGCTCCTTATAAGCTTATCTTTATTACTAATCTCGCCTACCTTAATAAGATTTCCGTTTACTCTTCCGCTATTCTCTCCCTTTTCCTTAAATTCATATATCGGACTTAACACAATCTCACCATTTTCCACACCCATAACCTCACAGACCTCTAACACTCTCCTGCTGTTATCTCTGAGTCTCCCAAGGTGTACCACAATATCTATCGCCGAAGCTATCTGCTGCCTTATGGCTGCTACCGGCATGTCATATCCCATAAGTATCATTGTCTCTAACCTCAGCATCATTTCCTTTGCCGAATTACCGTGACCTGTAGACAGCGAACCATCGTGTCCCGTTAACATCGAATTGACCATATCCATTGCCGCCGCATCTCTTACCTCCCCAACTATGATACGTGTAGGCCTCATCCTTAGAGCCGTTTTAATAAGAGCTGACATAGTGACCGCATTCTCTCCTTCAACATTGGCATTCCTTGTCTCGAGCCTCACCAGATTGGGAATGCCCTGTATCTGAAGTTCAGCAGCGTCTTCAATAGTAATCACTCTGTCAGTCCCGGGGATGTAATTGGACAACACATTTAAAAATGTTGTCTTCCCGCTGCCCGTTCCTCCGCTTATAAAAATGTTGTAGCCTGCCACCACCAGTTTTTGCAAAAATAGTGCGCACTCTTTCGTTATTGATTCCATCTCAATCAACCTTTCCATAGTGAAAAATTCCTTGGGAAATTTCCTGATCGTCATCGTTGCACCATTAAGTGCAACCGGGGGAAGTACAACATTTACTCTCGACCCATCCTTCAATCTTGCATCCACTATCGGATTGGTCTCATTAACTATACGATTGCAGCTGCTTACTATCTGCTGTATCACATTCCTAAGTCTTTCCTCAGAAGAAAATGTTTCCTCCGCCTTATAGAGTTTTCCCCTCTTTTCAACGAAGATGTGTTCATAGCCGTTGATCATAATCTCCGAAACCTCCTCATCCTCCAGGAAACCGGATAGTACATCCAGCCTTCTGAACACATCGAAAAGTTCCTTTTTTAACTGTCTCTTATCTTCAACCGAAAGATATACATTTCTGCTTCTTGAAAGAACCGCCTCTTCAATCATTTCATATATATCTTCATCCGAAAATTCACCCTGTCCTCCAAGCCGTTCAAAAAGCTCCTCCTGCAGTAATGCTTTTTCCTTATCCAATCTTCCCATCTTTCCTATTCCTTTTCATCCTTTCGAAAACTCCTCACCTTAATATCTCTTTAAGCTTAGCCTGCCTGTCCTCCGAACCCATATCCAGATAATGAAGTTTCCCTTTTAATCCCTCAGACTCATACGCTGTCATCAGTTCTTCGAACTGCTTTCTCTTTTCCATCGACAGGTCATCCTTTATATATGGCACAACCACATGTTCAAATGCCGCAAGCGCCTCGAAATCCTTCAGCACTCCCGTTCCCATATCAAACAATACTCCCCGGTATTCCACCACATTTTCAAACACCTTGAAAAACCACAATATGTCTTCTCTGTCAACAAGCCTTGTATCAAACGGAGAGAACGGAGAAGGAATTATCCCGCTGCACGATGTTATGATATTGGTCACATGTTCCTCGTTTCTTTCTTTCACATAGTATAGAAAATCTTCGGAGCCATTCTTTCCTGCCGTTTCACCGCCGTAATCCTCCATACCTACATATAACCATTTTCCATTCGTATCTCCTCTCACAAAATTTACGGCAAGCATTGTCTTACCACATCTTCCTATCGGCGAATATATCACCGCACTCTGCTTACCGGTCTTTGTCAACAGGCCCATATACTCCACTATATCTCTCAAAGCATCTTTAACTACTCTTGCGCTCTGATAACGATATACGGTATATATCTTCTGATTCTCCTCTCCTCTCCATCGCTTCCCTTTCTCACCCGAAAGCCACACATATAACACCTGAGGATATCTTTCCGTAAGCTCTTCCAGAAGATTTGCATCTGTCACGACCAGCATATCCATCTTTCTGTCCGTCATGTATCGTAGCAGAACTTTCCTGTCGGTAAATGCCGATACTCCCCACATTCCTCCCCCGTATTTATTGAGATATGCACACAATTTAGTCACATAATCCGTCTCCTCATCCACAACTCCAATTCTTAATGTACCCATTCTATTCACCTCACAAATATCATTACCACCCCAAAACTTATCAATATCGGAATCGAAAAATGTATTGTCTCTCCCCTTATATATATCCTTTCCCGCTTCACCGCCCGGAAAAGCATCTTAAAGATTGCAATCACTCCTGCAATAAGAAATGCTGTAATAACCATCATCACGCATTGTTTCGGAAAGCATAATGAAATCACTGCCATAAGCTTAATGTCACCGGCTCCCAATCCTCCTATCATAAAAAGCACGAGTAACGCCGCTGTCATAATAAATGCCATCTTGACTCCCGTAAACAAACCTGCCGCTCCACCTGTAGCACCCACCAGGAAAACTCCCGAAATAAATGCCGCCAAAACCAGCCTGTTTTCTATCTTTCCATCTCTCATATCCGTATACACCGCACGTATAAGTACCGGCACCATCAATACCAACCTGACAATCATAATTCCTCCCATATTCAATAATTCCTAAAGCGTTATTTTATTCCGATGTCATATTCCATCGTCATAGTTTTGCATTATAGTCCCTGACGATTTATTTGTCTACAATTATGTATAAGATTACAAAATAAAGTTATTTCTTGAAAAACAGGCCTTATTTTATGTACAAAAATACATAACTTTTTTCAAATTTATACATAATTATGAATAAAAGCATAAAAAAAAGACTGCAAACCCTCTGATTTACAGTCTTTCCAATTACATATTTTATTCTTCATTACTTAATAACCGCCGGCTTAAACCCCATTCTCGTCGCCATCAACATATTTTTTAAGGGTATCAACAACATCATTTAAGTTAAACGGCTTCGCTATATAGTCATCAAGCTGTGCTTCAAGAATTCTCTCCTTGTCACCGAACATCGCTCTTGCCGTTACGGCAATGATAGGAAGACGCTTTCTGTTCTCACGAAATTCAATATCACGAATCTCCTGAGTTGCGGCAAGTCCATCCATAACAGGCATCTGCACATCGAAAAGTGCCGCCTTGTATTCCTTTTGCTTAAATAACTCAACCGCCTTTTCACCGTTCTCGGCTATATCATAGGAATAACCTGCCATACCGAGAAGCTTTCCTATAACCTGCTGGTTAACCGGCTCATCCTCCGCAACCAGAATTCTTGCCCTCGAATGACCCGCTAACGAGAATACTGCAGGATCTCTTTCCTCTGCAACTATTGCATCATCCGTATCAACTTCTGCAGGTTTTATGATCTTAAGCGGAACCTCCACAATAAATGTTGATCCGATTCCCTCTTTACTTTGAACCGTAATTGTACCCCCCATAAGCTCCACAATCTGCTTTGTGATCACAAGCCCCAGACCCGATCCGCCATATTTACGTGTATCCGATGCATCAACCTGTGAGAATCTGACAAATAACTTACTTCTGTCCTCATCGGAAATACCGATACCCGAATCCGTAACAGCAATTCTCATTTTTATCTTATCCAGCACATCATCCAGACATGCAACCTTCACGCGAACACCACCCTCACTGGTGAACTTAATAGCGTTAGACAACAGGCAGTTTAATACCTGTTGTATTCTCTGTTCATCACCGCGGACAAGCTTAGGGATATCGCTTCCGAAGGTACACTCGAGTTTAAGTCCCTTATCACGAGCGAACGGAATCTGGGCGGCAACCGTTTCTTCTATGGTCGCCTTTACATCAAAGTTCTCCTCGCGAAGATTATATTTACCGGCCTCCAGCTTAGATATATCAAGAATATCGTTAATCAGTCTAAGCAGTGTATCGGCACAATTCTTAGCCGTGGTCAAATTATCTCTGTGATCCGCCTGAAGGTCTTCAGACATAAGTGTAAGCTGAAGCATTCCGAGAATTCCATTGATAGGAGTTCTTATCTCATGGGACATATTGGCAAGGAATTCCGACTGGGTCTTGTATGCCGCATTGGCGTCCTTGATCGCAGATGACAGCTTATTCTCTATCTCTTTCTGCTCGGTTATATCAATAACCACCATATTAATATAATCAGCCTCAGACTTATACATAACGGTATTGAACATCTTATTGAGTTTCTCCATGGTGATCTCAACAACCAGAAGCTCTCCCTGCTTGGTTCCTGAATTGTTGTATGCCTCAAACCAGGCATTAATATCCTGAAGCACCTCTACTTTACTGTCAGAGATTACTTTGTCATAATAGTCTGTAACGTCTAAGTTAAGTTTCCCAAAGGTTTCATTGGCATCCGAAATCTTATAACCGAGATTCCTTCCGCTTGTCGGATCCTTTAATATCTGTGCCTGTGCAAAGCCTATCGGCAGATTATGAAACAGCTTCTTATACTTATCACTCTTAACCTCAGATTCCTTCTCTTCGTTCTGAACCAGCTTAAGTATTGTGACCGCCATTACAAGGTCCAGTACAATTACCATAAGCAAAATTGCTACCAGTGCAGTCTTTCCTTCAACTCCCGAAAGCTTTGAAAAAGCAACCGTAATCCCCACAATCGCAACTATTAGCTGCACAATCGTCAGTGCTGCATAAATAATTTTCACCTTCAATGAATTATCCTGCATTTTTTCCATATGTTACACCTCCGTTCAAGTTACAATCACTCTGCCTTCTACCCAAAAACTAACAGTTGACAATCTTCTCTGATCATACCTTTCTTACGAGTCTGTGCAGAGAATTCAGGGTTTAAAAGAACTCATAAGCTTAAATACTTTGTGCCAACTCTTTCAAATATCCCTGAAGCTTGTCTTTCAACTCCTCCCGTTCTAAAGCATACTCAATCGTAGCTTTAATAAATCCGAACTTATCGCCAACATCATATCGGATTCCTTCGAAATCATATGCATATACCGACTGACTGATCATGAGATTCTTAATAGCATCGGTAAGCTGAATCTCACCTCCTGCTCCCGGTGTCTGAATCTCAAGATAATCAAAAATCTCCGGCGTCAGCACATAGCGTCCGAGCACAGCCATATTACTCGGTGCTTCCTCTTTCTTAGGTTTCTCCACCATGGATCTTAATTTAACCCGCTTGTTCTCCACATTCTCACCCTTGGCCGGATCCACAATTCCATACTTGCTGACATCCTCGTCTGCAACGGTCTGAACCCCCACAATAGATGCCTGAACCGTATTATATGCATCTATCAACTGCTTTATTGCCGGTTTACCATCATGATTCTCTACAACATCATCGCCAAGCAGTACCGCAAACGGATCATGATGAAGGATTTCGCACATAATATTGCATGACCTAATCCCTTAGGCTCCTTCTGTCTGACATAATAGATATTGGCCATATCGGCAATATCACATACTATATTATACTCTTCTTTCTTGTTGGATTCAAGCAGTCTGCTCTCTAATTCATATGATCTGTCAAAATGATTCTCCATGCAATGTTTATTGGAATTGGTTATTATCAATATCTCCTCAATTCCGCTATCCACCGCTTCCTTTACTATATACTGAATTGTGGGAATATCCACAATCGGAAGCATCTCCTTGGGTATCGCCTTTGTTGCCGGTAAAAATCTTGTTCCAAGTCCCGCTGCCGGTATGACAGCTTTCTTTATTTCTTTTCTGTGCATCTTCATATCCTCCTGATAACTAAATTATTGCTTACAGCTTAATGGTTCTTAACTTAAGACATTATCCTCAGACCCGCCTATATCATATCCTCTGATACTTTCTCTCTTCTCAAAATATATAAATATAATAAACAGCACTATACCAGTAAGTGTTATAACAAGTCCTTCTAATACTCCCGGACTTCTATACACCAGCTTAATCTCATGTTCACCGGAGAGAAGCTCCGCACCGAGAAAACCATTCAACAGAATATATGTCTCCATCTTCCTGCCGTCACAGTACACGCTCCAGCCATCATCATACGGAATGGATGTCATGAACATCTCATTGTCATCCGCAGTGATCTTTCCTGTAATCTTCGTGTCCGAGACCGTCTCCACCTGCATTCCGCGATTAAGCATTATATTATAGAAATCTCTGAACTGTTCCTTATTAAATTCCATCGGATAACAATATAATTCCCCCGACATATCAGCATCATCATTCAATTCAAACTGAATATCCACCAACTGACCTTCCTTAAGGTCTCCTATATGACATATCTGTCCCTGATATCGGTCATACCCGACCTCCTTACCGTCGATCAATATCGCCACCTTATGCACATTAGTGCCACGACAGCTTACATAAAGATCCATGTCATGAGGAACAGTATATATCATATCTCCTCTTGCATTTGGATTAGCTTTATCATATCTGGCATTGTTATCATCCTCCAAAGTGATATCCATATTGGTTCCGTATACATTTACCTTCATGTCATCAAATATAGACACGAATATCGGTTCAATCCCCGTGAGTGCCCCACACAGCTCATTCTGTACCGTAAATGGTCCGTTATCCAAAGGAGCATAGTCAAGAATATCCTCATCCACCATATATCCTATAGGTAAAACATCAGGATTTTCATACACGGAAACCGTATCATCCTCAGAGTCTTCGGAATCTATCTTAACCATATCAGTATCAACATTTACAAAATCGTT
>CAJOLO010000104.1 GCA_905235345.1 uncultured Lachnospiraceae bacterium | reverse complement strand
CATACCATGCCAGTATAAATTATCGCAAAGAAAATGTCAACCATGTTTTAGTTAACAAGGTTGACATTCTATCAGGTCACTATCTTAATATAATTATTTGGCTAAATCGTTAAGTCATCTTTTTCTCGTTGTCTGTATTGTCATATCAAATGAAATTTCTCTTTATAATCGTGTTCATTCATCCTGATCACTCACACACTTCTCAATCTCCTCAATCGCTTCTATCATCTTCGGATTATACTGCTCATATTCCTCTGCTATCCTGAGAAGTTTATCCGCACTCTCCAGTTCCCCTTTTATACCTTGTTCTGTAAGATATTCTGTAAGATATTCCGCATAAAAATACTCCAATTTATCATAATCCGTAACAACTTGAAATCTGTCATTCCACTCCTCATTAGCGGATGTTGTATCACGGAACAGACCTATCTGTGTTCCGTCCGAAAAGTCCACATCCATCTTTAACCCGTCATTATGCGGATATATCCGAAAGCCGGTAATATCATTAAGTCCATAAGTTTCCGTTCTTCCGTTCTTAACAACCGAAATCTTATCCTCCCTAAGTTCAATATGATTAAGAATAGAGTTCACAGGATAACAGATAAGCATGGCAACAAGAGCAATTCCGACAACTACCCTGATCTTACCAATAATCCTTAGAGAAAACACATCTCCCTGATCCCACATAAGATATAAAAATGCCAAAAACAAACTCAATATCGAGAATTCATAGGAAATGCACACTGCACCGACCTCCTGCACCCCTGACCATACAACAACACTATCAAGCAATCCAAACACCACAAACAGACAGAAATATATCAAACATGAGATTCCACATGCATACTCAGCCAAATCCACACCAAAGGCTAACCCCATATTTTTTAATTTCTTCTCCATACCTTCATCACGTTCCTCTGTCAGCTCATGTTCCATATATTTATAATATAATAAACCAACCGCCACAGGAAACACTATTGCTGCCATAGCTATGCCCAATTCAATAAAGTTCTGTGTAGCAGACATTGTGTCACGATTGCAGATAGTAATCAGCACATTCAATAAAACAACAACAATCTGAAACGGAACCAGTCTTATTGCAAGCAGCTTCACATACCGTTTTGCAGAAAAGCTATGACACTTCATTATTGTAGTAAGCTTTACTTGTTGATAGAAATCACCAACTATATTCGCGTCTTTATAATGACGGTCTGCCATAATGTTATTGAATTTCCAATAATACTCAAGCGGAAATAAAACGCACAGCACAAAACCCGATACTATATATGATATTGCAAGACTGTCATTTTCCGGAGGACTACTGATTGCAAAACATATAAATGGCATAAGCAACCACAGCAGTACCCATCTTATCTTATAACGGTTGATATGTCTGATTTTCCTGTATAATTCCTTTTCCATGTGAATCTCTTCCTCCATATGACATTAATTAAGCCGATTATTACGATACTTAAATTCAGAATATCATCATAAAATTACATTGTTATACATTCGTACTCCGTACAGCATTCTTCAGAGTATCCGTATTATATACTTCGTATAACATTATTCAACGTATCCGAATTATGTTCTTCGTGCAACATCCTTCAGAGTATCCGTATTATGTTTTTCAAACATCTCATGCCTGTCGCCGTATTCTTCCAGTCTTCCGCCCTCTATCACTGCAATATAATCAACTATATCAGATACCTCATCCAGTAAATGTGTAGACATCAACACACCCATATTCCATTCTCCGATTCCCTGTTGAAGCACCTCTATAATATCCTGCTTTGCGACCACATCAAGGTTCGCAAGCGGTTCATCAAGAATAACGTAATCAGGTCTTCTTGCTAACTGAAAGCATAGATTAAACTTCATCTTCTGTCCCGACGATAATTTAAAATATAAAGAATCCATTGCGTCGAAATCAAATCGCTTAAGTAATTCATCAAATAATTTCCAATCAAAATCAGGATAAAGAACTGCAAGAGTATCTGCATTTTCTTTAACTGTAAGGAATGGAACACACCAATCCTCGCCGACATAAGCAGTATGCTTATGATACTCTGCACGTTCTTCGGCTCCGGTAATCTTATCCCCTTCAAATAACACATCACCGCTTTCCGGCATAAGCATACCGTAAAGCAGTTTTAACAGGGTAGTCTTACCCGCACCGTTATGCCCCACAAGGCAGGTGAAATATCCCTCTTTAACCTGCAGATTAATATCCTCAAGTTTAAATGAATCATCTTTCTTTTCATATTGATAATTCAGATTCTTACACTCTATCATAACCCTATACCTCTGATTTCTGTTTCAAACTGCTCATAGCACTATCACAGTTCTCTGTAAATAGCAACAACATAAAATCTAATCATCCCATAGAATTCCTAACATATCAAGGGCATCCTGCTTATTCATTCCCGAATTCTTCGCTGCCTCTACCCAATCTGTCAAACGCTCCTCCAATCCCAGCGTCTTCTTCTCCTTGATATAATCAAGATCGGGATTATCCACATAGAAACCTTTGCCCTGTACCGAATAGATCATTCCCTCTTTTTCTAAATCCTCATATGCTCGTTTCACCGTTATGACGCTGATTTTCAGATCGGCTGCCAGCCCGCGTATAGATGGAAGCATCTCCCCTTCGGATAGGATTCCGCCAACAATCTCATCCTTGATCTGCCGCTCAATCTGTTCATATATCGGAATACCGCTCTTAGTCTGCACGTTGATATTCATACCTGTCTATTCCTTTCCTGATGCGTAATCGGTCAAGCTCTCCCTGATGTGCCATACGATATCCACACTAAGTAATACCCCGATTATTAACATACGTATCACATGTTTATAGCTTCCCAAATCATCCAGATCAAATATTTTTCTAATATTAAAGGTAATTGCAACTCCATAGATTAAAAAAATACCACCCGAACAATCATTTAATATCCACCTTGCTGTTTTCCTGATCTTTTTCTTATGCTTCTTAGTTTTCTCTTGGTAGATAAAACCACCCAGTGAATATAATGTAAAATCAGCAGCCGCTATAACGGAAACCATGAAAAATACTGCCGAGAACACAGGATATCTTACAAGTACTGACGTATCCGGTGATCCAATAATACCTTTCGATATCAACAGGTATTGCAACACCTTACCAACCGCTCCGCATATCGCATATTCAAACATCGGAACTATCATTCCGGTAATCTGTCTCTTGATTCGTTCTTCATCCGTAAGTGGCAATATATACCCTATTCCAAAATAGGTTCCCGGAACCATAATATCTGTCCATAAAAATATTGTAAAAAATATCATCCATTGAATATTACCGCTACAAATAATAATTAATGCAAAAGCAATTTTCATAACAAGATAAAATCTCTGATAATGTATCAATAACTTTGATACTCTGAAATAATCCTTTATATAATCAATCATCCAGCCATCTCCCTAAAACCCAATACTCAGCAGTTATTTATTCTTCTCCACATAATACATGATCTCGGATAGATCAGCATAGCGGATCTTCGTATCTTTTTCCAAACCCATATCATCAATCCATTTATCCGGTGCTAAGTCATCATCGCTGCAGCATGTCCTTACAAGAGCTTCCGAGTGTCCTTCAGAAATACGCTTCCCTACAACATATTTCTCCGGAATCTTCTCAAGCGTATATCTGTCAGCTTCTATCATCCGATA
This sequence comes from uncultured Lachnospiraceae bacterium, assembly GCA_905235345.1. Taxonomy (GTDB): domain Bacteria; phylum Bacillota; class Clostridia; order Lachnospirales; family Lachnospiraceae; genus CAG-590. Next base: position 2,711 of record CAJOLO010000104.1, on the reverse strand, counting down.
TTCTTCCTTAAGATCATCTATCGTGCCTTGGAAAAATACCCCGCTCTCGTCATCATTTTTCGTAATCCATAGCAGAATGTCAGCAATCTCTTCAAGCTCCGTTATCAAATGACTCGATAATATCACCATCTTATCTTTCGCAGTCAACTCACGAATTATCTGATACAACTCATCCCTGAAATCCACATCCAGATTACCTGCAGGTTCATCCATCACATATAAATCCGCATCATAGGAAAGTGCAAATGCAAGCTGAACCTTAAGCTGTTGTCCTGTAGACAGCTTTTCAAGATTACTGTTCTTAGGAATGTTATACTCTTCAAGCAGCTTACGATACTTCTCGAGGTCAAATGTTTCATAATAATAACCATACAGCTCGCCAATCTGCTCCGGATACTTTGAACCCGTAAACGGTGGTTCAGAAAAAATATAGGCAATCCTGTTTCTATACTCCCTGACATCCTTCATAAAATGATAACCGGAAAGAAAGAACTCACCCTTGTCATCCGGTTCTGTAAGCCTGTATGTACCCACTCCGAGAATCGTACTGATAAGAGTTGTCTTACCTGCACCATTCGTTCCTACCAGGCCCATGACCATGCCGGGGTTAATCTCGAAACTTATATCCGATAGCATGAACGTATCTATACGTTTTGTTAAACTGTCGCATACGAAGCCTTTCATAATATTCCTCCTGTTATTCAAGTCTCGCTCGCGAGACTAGGTGCCGGATTTGCGACCGCTTTAGCGGTCTTCCTCTGCAGATCCGTGCGCATCCTCGCGGAGCGTATATCTCAGACGGGGATTGAACCCCGTCTGAGATAAGTTTGTTGCCCTTGCTTTCGCTCTGCTTAGAGGCGGGGGGCATCTTCGTCCGATATATACACACTATACACAGTTATGCACAGAATGTCAAGAAAAAATTAGGAGATTTCATCAAATCTCTTCGATAAAATCTCCTAAATTAAAGTAATTCATTCTTTCATAAATATCCGGAAAATCATTATTACGCGAATGAAACCTCTACCGATTATACTGTAAATTCATACACGATTTCTTTGTGGTAATCATCTTCCGCCTTAGTAATCGGACTCACAAACTGATCCCTGTTTACAGAATCCGGATAAAACTGGGGTTCAAAACACATAGCCTCACGGAAATTATAATCAGAACCATCCCGCCCCTTTACATGATCCAGAAAATTACCCGTGTACATCTGGATTCCCGGATAGTCCGTAGAGATCGTCATGGTAATTCCTGTCCGGTCAGAGGTCACAGACACTGCTTCTTTCAGTGTTCCGTCATATCCATTAATACACCAATTGTGATCATATCCGGTTCCCATACGAAGCTGTTCGTCATCAGCCTGTATATCTTTCCCGACCGTTTTGGCTGTCGTGAAATCCATCGGCGTCCCCTTTACACTGCGAACCTCACCGGTTGGAATAGATTTCTCATCAATAGGAAGAAATGTATCCGCATTAAGCCTGACTTTATGATTCAGGATAGTACCTTGTCCCTGTCCGTTTAAATTAAAATAGCTGTGATTTGTGATACTGATAGGTGTATCTTTGCTGCTTTTTGCATCATAAATAATGTGAAGTGCATTTTTCTTAAGCTGATAAGTTACCGTCAGTTTCATCTCTCCCGGATATCCCTGATCGCCATCCGGACTAAGCAAAGAAAATCGGACCGTATCCTCCGTTACAAGCTCAGTTTCCCATATTCTCTTGGAATACGGATGAAATCCACTGTGCAAAGTATTGTCTCCTTCATTATGATCCAGTTGATACGTCTGTCCGTTCAAGACAAATTGTCCGCCGTTAACCCTGTTTGCAAATCTTCCGACATTACATCCGATATAGGTTCCCTGTTCATCCGTTTCATAACCGGATACATCATCAAACCCCAGCACGATGTCTACAGGATTTCCCTGCTTATCCTTCACCCACAAGGATACCAGTGAAGAACCGTATTCACTGACCTCGATACGGATGTCCTCATTCTTTAACTCCAGCTTACCAACCTTCTGTCCATTTGCAAGTGTTCCAAATTCTTTCATTATATAGCCTCCTATGTTTATATTGTCTTATTGATCCTTCGCGAATAACTGTAAAATGTCTTGCACCTTGCAATCATTTTCTTTCCATATCGCAAGTATAACACAAACCTCTGATTTTGGCTACAAAGAACTGTCAAGAACCGCTTGCGTGTCTTGCGCGCCGGATTCCGGTATGCCCGGCAGACAATTCTAATCCGAATCCTTGTGCAATCGCAGATAAAATAACATCATGAATCCGTATAATCTATTTCCCGTGCATTAATCGAAGCGCCTCTTCCAGGACATAATCTTCTCCGTCATCAAAGAGTGCTTTTACCGCATCCTCATCAAAAGTAATCCGGATATCAATATCGTCACTGCTGTTTCTGTCAGTGCCCGCATCGATGAACACCTCTCCGTTTTGATCAAGAAGAAGAACGGATGGAAAATATAAGTCACCACTCTCCAAAGGCTGTTCGCCAACACCCTGAGCGGAGCCATTCGGTCTGGTAAATCCCATAAATGTAACACCTTCCATGCCCTGCATCACCTTGGTAAAATGGTCGGCAGCACCAGTCCTCCCAGCAGCTTCATGATCGTTGTCTTTCCGGCCCCGTTCGGACCGACCAGACCATAGATCATCCCCTCTTTGATCTGAAATGAAACGTCA
>CAJOLO010000103.1 GCA_905235345.1 uncultured Lachnospiraceae bacterium | reverse complement strand
TGTTCGGCATCTTTTCCGTATTGATCTGCAACCTCAACGAATTTGTTGTAGTCAGGAGTAACGGTATCCTGAACAAAATTCAACATATCCTGGGCGTCCTTTGTAAGGCCTGAAAATGCTTTTTGTACCTGATTGATGGTATCCTGTATCTTGTTGATGGCTTCTGTAGTGCTATCCGCCAGATTGCCGATCTCTGATGCGACCACGGCAAAACCTCTTCCTGCTTCTCCGGCTCTGGCAGCTTCAATGGAAGCATTTAAAGAAAGAAGATTGATCTGTTGTGCGATACTGGATATCACATCAGCCATTTCATTGGACACCACTGCGGCATCAGCGATGCTGACCTGCAAATTCTTTTCGAACTGGGCGGCAAGTCCACTGGCTGATTGTGAAGAAGTACGGCATTCTTCACCAATCCGGGATGCTCTGGCTTTGATTTCCTTGGACATATTTTTATTCTCCGAGGTTTCACTGGTCAACAGATTCACATTGGATAGAACTTCTTCCGTAGATGCATTCACTTCCTCCGTAGCGGCACTGGTATTGAGCATTGCCTCGTTGACGGAGTTCATATATGTATGGATACCATCGAACTGCTCATGCAATTCCTTCGAAGCTTCTCTGAGGCGTTTGCCCGAATTGTTGATCTCTGTTGCATGTTCAGATATCTTGTAAATGACATCTTTGTTGTTACGATACATTTCGTTTAAGGAATCACTCATAACACCAAGCTCATCTCTGGTCGTAACATTGATCGGATCGATTGAAAAAATCTCCTTCAGCAAGAGAGCCGGCGAACATCTGTACCCGCTTGATTCCCTTGGCAATGGAATTGATCTGAAGTAATATGGCCAAAATAGATACTATAACGGCGAATATACATACAATAACTAAAGTAAGTATAAGCTTTTGAACTGGTGCGTTTAATTCAGATACAGGCATCTGGATAATAAGTTTCCATCCGGTTTCCGGAAGCGTAGTATAATATAGATTTACCACACCCCTGTCATCTTTGTAGGAAGTTATTCCTTCCTCGGAATTTAAAATGGTGTTCCCGGCCTCTGCAAGGCTTTTATTGGGATCGTCTAAAATGCTTGCTTCAGAAGATATCTTTTCACTGTCCGTACCGGCAAGATAGGTTCCTGAACTTGAAAGTAAAAGTCCGGTACCATTCTCACCAACTTTGATGTTGTCGATTATCTGGACTATTGTCTCCAAAGAAATACCGACGGAGGCACATCCGATATATTTACCGTTATCGTAGATAGCAACAGAGCAGGTAGACAGTGTGTTACCTGATGGCGGGTCATAGTAAGGATCGGTAATGACGGGTTCTGTAAGTCCCTGGGATACGGTATAATACGGCTTGGTCAAATAGTCATATTCGGCATTGCTGTATTCGTACGTAGTAATCAATTCGTTTCCGTCTTTGTACACATAAGGACCGACATATTTTTCTGAACTGTCATATACATAAGGCTCGAACCACAGACCACTTCCAAGGGCAATCTGATTATTGGAAACAATGGTTTGCAACATTGTTTCGTAGGTATCTAAAGAGGCTTCCTTGTAGTCAGAGGCAACAGCTTCAGAGAGGACAAAAGCGGTTGTTCGAATACTGTTAAGTTGTTCCGATACTTCCGCAACGGATTTGTTCAGACTGGCCGACATGATATCATTTGTTTTCTCATCGATTATCTGCTTGCTATTCAACGCTCCGAATGTGGACAGAAGAATCATTGCTATGATGATTACCGGCAGCAGAAAAACAAGTGATCTTGAACTGATTTTTTTAAACTGCATAATAATACCTCCTTAGTAGTAGATTTTTCTGAATGAGATAGTAATATTGTACTATATAACATCTGTAAATGCAATGTTTTTATACAGAGTATACAAAAAAGTTTGTGCCTAATGTATAAAATCTTAAAAAATAATAATGTTGAGATGTATGCGATATCAGAATGGTATATGTGGCAAATGAGAACCGGGACATCAAAGTTGATCCGTTATGTAATGTTTGGAAATGTTACAAATAACACTTGATGTATGTATTTATGAGAGACGGATATAGAAAGGGAACCGGGAGAATTCTTCCTCCCGGTTCCCGTTTCGTGGTGTTATATGTTGAAAGTACAATTCCGCATATGGTTTGTTTGATCAGTGGTCGTCATCGTCGTAATCGTCATCCGTGTCATGATGGTCAGACATGAACTCTCTGTTGGTAACGCGCTTCGCATCACGCTGTTTTTCAACAAGATCAGACAGCTGTTCTTTAACTTCTTTAGGATGTTTAATACTCAATATATCAAAATCTTTCATGCTTTTATCTGCAGAACAGCAATGAATGGTTCCTACACCGAATATTCTCTGACCGAAGCTTCTGCTTAATGATACATCCATAATTCTGTATAGTCTGACTTCATCCTCCTTTTTATTAAGAAATCCCTGTTCTATAAAAAGTCTTTCTTCTGTCATGCTGTATTTGGTAAATGAAAGAGGTAGTCCGAATAAGGTTCTTTTTTTATCCTTCCATAAATAATCCATAATATCCTCCGTTTCTTTGTTGGTGCATTTACATTATTTACATAAATATAATACTATTATTTTATTGTAAATTCAACTATAAGCAGTGAAAATATATAAAATATATCCACATTTTGTACATTGCCTTAATGATTCATCAATTGTATAATATAAGAATATTATGCAACGGAAACGGAGGATGCTAATGAAAAAATTCAGTTATAAAAGCATGAAAAAAAATATTGCCATGTTTATGTCGGTGGCGATGCTTGTGACTACTAATCCTGCAGCCGGAATGTACGTGTCTGCGGATACATCAGAAGATGGTATTATATCTGCACAGCAAAAAGATGTGACGGAAGAAGAGGGTGCGCAGCAAGGTGGTACGACGGAGAAAGAAACTGAAAAACAAGATGGTACCACAGAAAAAGATGCCGGAAAGCAAAGTGGTACGACGGAGAAAGAAACTGAAAAGCAAGATGGTAGCACAGAGGAAGATACAGGAAAACAGAGTTCAACAGAACAGTCATCAACAGAGGAAAAGACAACAGAGGCTACGACGGAAGCACCTACAACTGCCACAGAGCTGGCTCCTCAGCAAGGAACGGTGAATAACGGTCTTGTTTATACAGGTTTATCTCCGGCAGATGCAAAGGTACTTTTGATCGACCCGGGACACTGTAAAGTGCATACGGGAGCAGCGGGAAACGGACTTAAGGAAGAAGTAGTGGTTTTGGACATTTCACAGGCAATGTATGATGCGTTGTTGGATTATGGAGATATTACAGTATACATGACAAGAGAAACCGGTGCCTGTTGTAAGAATCTGGGACTTGGTGATTGCCTTTATGCCAGAAGTAATTATGCAAAGAAGCTTCAGGCGGATTTTCTTGTCAGTGTGCATATTAATGCAGGGTATAGTAGTGGAGCCAATGCATTAGTGGCATATAAATCGGGATATCATGACAGGATCAGACAGGAAACCCAGGCGTTCGGAAGAATTGCACTGAAAGAACTTCATAAGCTTGGTATTGCCAACAGAGGATTCTTGTTAAGAAAATCCGGAACAGGCAGATACAGTAATGGAAAGGTTGCTGATTATTATGCGATAGTAAGGCGCGGAGTGGTAGACCAGATTCCCGCTGTAATAATGGAGCATGGATATATTACAAGTGCATCGGATTGCAGAAAATATTTTAAGACCAAGGCACAGAGGACTAAGGTAGGTAATGCAGATGCCAATGCAGTGATTTCTTACTATAACTTATCGAAGAAGACTGTTACCGGTGATTTTGTTCAGGAAGACGGGGCAACGTATTATAAGAATACTGAAGGTCAGAAGGTATCCGGCTGGGTGAAGTCAGACGGAGTGTGGTTTTATTTTGATGAAATGACCGGGCAGATGAAGACAGGATTCATTACTCAGGGAGATAATACATTTTTTCTAAGTCCCAATACAGGCGAGATGGTAGTAGGAGCATTTACTGTTGATGGATATAAATATATGGCAAGAGGTAACGGAACTATAGTGAAGGCTTCTGTTTATTCAGACGGGGTGGGAACATATCTTTATGATCTTGAAGGAAGAAAACTTAACAAGGGCTTCCATACCATAGACAATAATACATACTATGTTGTGAACGATAAGAAGGTTGCACATGGACTTACTAAGATTGGTTCTGCAAAGTATTATTTTGACAATAACTCAGCGGTGATAGTAACCGGTTGGAAGAAGATTAATGGTAAATATTACTATTTTGACGAGGAGACCGGCAAGATGGCAAAGAAAAAGTGGATTGGCAAATACTATGTGAATAAAAACGGAGTACGAACCAAGAAAAAATAAGATGTATCTTTAAGCCACATAAGATATATATTAAGTATATAAGCTTGTAATTATAAAATACTAAACAAAAGCAAGAGTTTACAAGAAACACTTGTGAAATATGTTAAATTTTGATAAAATATAAACGATTATTTCATTAGCAAATTCGTTAATGAAATGTATAGTAATTAAGGTGTTACAGGAATGGAATTGTTATGATTGTATTCTGAAAAATAAGGAATAAGGTTGTTGGATTAGATGCTTTGATTGCAATGACTATATTCCGGTAATAAGGAGGATTATAATAACATGGCAAGAAAGTTAGATTTCGACAAAGAGACCTTTAAGAAAGAGGTTGTAAATCATGTCAAGGCTCTTTATCGTAAAACGATTGATGAGGCTACACAGCAGCAGGTGTTTCAGGCAGTATGCTATGCAATCAAGGATACTATTATTGATCAGTGGATAGCAACTCATAAGGAGTATGAGAGAAGGAATGCCAAGACAGTGTATTATTTATCGATGGAGTTTTTGATGGGTAGAGCACTCGGTAATAACTTAATTAATTTGACATATTATAATGAGGTTAAAGAGGCGCTTGATGAATTGGGCTTTGATCTTAATGTGATCGAGGATCAGGAGCCGGATGCGGCTCTTGGTAATGGTGGACTCGGGCGTCTTGCAGCATGCTTTTTAGACTCTCTGTCAACACTTGGATATCCTGCATACGGATGCGGTATACGTTATCGTTACGGAATGTTCCGTCAGGAGATTAAGGATGGATACCAGATAGAGAAGCCGGATGACTGGTTGAGAGATGGTAACCCGTTCGAGGTTCGACGTAATGAATATGCGTGTGAGGTTAAGTTCGGTGGCCATGTTAAGGTAGAGTATAAAGATGGTAAGAATCATTTTATACAGGAGGGTTATTCCTCAATTCGTGCAATTCCCTATGATCTTCCGGTAATCGGATATGGTAATAATATTGTTAATACCTTAAGAATCTGGGATGCAGAGGCAATTCAGGACTTTAACCTTGATTCTTTTGATAAAGGTGAATATGAGAAAGCTGTTGAGCAGCAGAACCTTGCAAGAACAATTGTTGAGGTGCTTTATCCTAACGATAATCATTATGCAGGTAAAGAACTGAGATTAAAGCAGCAGTATTTCTTTATATCAGCGTCTATACAGACTGCTCTTAAGAAGTTTAAAGAGAACAATAAGGATATTCATGATCTTCCTAAGAAGATTACATTCCAGTTGAATGATACTCATCCTACGGTTACAGTTGCAGAGCTTATGAGAATCCTTGTTGATGAGGAAGGACTTGAGTGGGATGATGCATGGGAGATAACCTGTAACACATGTGCATATACTAACCACACTATTATGTCAGAAGCTTTGGAGAAGTGGCCTATTGAACTGTTCTCAAGACTTCTTCCGCGTGTATATCAGATTATCGAGGAGATTGACAGAAGATTTGTTAATATGATTCGTGAGAAGTATCCTAACGATCCGGGTAAGGTTAAGAGTATGGCTATTCTTTATGACGGTCAGGTTAAGATGGCTCATCTTGCAATTGCCGGTTCATACTCTGTTAACGGAGTGGCTGCCCTTCATACAGAGATTCTTAAGAAACGTGAGCTTAAGGACTTCTACGAGATGAGACCTGAGCAGTTCAATAATAAGACCAATGGTATTACTCAGAGACGTTTCTTATTGCATGGTAATCCGCTTCTTGCTGACTGGGTTACATCTAAGATTGGTGATGAGTGGATTACGGATCTTCCACACATTGCTAAGCTTAAGGTTTATGCTGATGATGAGAAATGTCAGCAGGAATTCATGAATATTAAGTATCAGAACAAGGTTCGTCTTGCTGCATATATAAAGGAGCATAACGGAATTGAGGTTGATCCACGTTCAATCTTTGATGTACAGGTTAAGAGATTACATGAGTATAAGAGACAGCTTCTTAACATCCTTCATGTAATGCATCTCTACACGGAGATTACATCCTGAGAAGGATATCGTTCCACGTACATTTATTTTCGGTGCTAAGGCGGCAGCGGGATATAAGAGAGCTAAGCTTACTATCAAGCTTATCAACTCGGTAGCAGATGTTATTAACAATGACGAATCAATTAAAGGCAAGATTAAGGTTGTGTTCATTGAAAACTATCGTGTGTCTAATGCAGAGCTTATCTTTGCTGCAGCAGATGTATCAGAGCAGATTTCAACAGCTTCCCGTGAAGCGTCAGGTACCGGTAACATGAAGTTCATGTTAAATGGTGCTCCGACAATAGGAACAATGGACGGTGCCAATGTTGAGATAGTTGAAGAGGTTGGTGCTGAGAACGCATTTATATTCGGTCTTTCTGCAGATGAGGTTATGGCTTATGAGAGAGATAAGAATTACAGACCAAGAGATATTTATAACAGTAACGCCAATGTACGTCGAGTACTTACACAACTCATAAACGGAACCTACAATGAGGATACAGAGATATTCCGTGACATATATGATTCACTTATTGAAGAGGATGTATATTTTACTTTGAAGGATTTTGATTCATATTGTGAAGCACATGAGAAGATTGATGAGGCATATAGAGATGAGAAACGCTGGGCTAAGATGGCAATGCTTAATACGGCATGTGCAGGCAAGTTCTCTTCTGACCGTACAATCGAGCAATATGCACAGGAGATTTGGCATCTGGATAAGGTTACGGTTAAGATGGCAAAGGAATCTGCTAAAAAGAAATCTAAGTAATTGCGTGTGAACAACTCACATTACACTTATAAGTCTCCGGAGGAATGCAGGAATGCATACATGAAGATGTCGGCAAAGATTAAGTGTATTTTGCAGCAAGAACGCATGAGACAATCTTGAATATGTAATAATAATGACCTTCCCCACATATAATAGTGGGGGAGGTTTTTTATGTGAAAAAAATAATATGGAATATAGTATTTTGGATTTTTGTAATTATTTTCCCCTATATATGTTGCCGGGCAGCACATTTATTTAATGAAAATATAGTTGTTGGAACCGGCGGATATTCCTTGAAGAATAATCTGATGGGAAGGGATATAATGATTGAAATTAATGGATTATATAAAAGTATTGATGTGGAGGAATATGTTGTGGGAGTTATGGCAGGAGTCATTTCGCCTGACTTTAATATGGAAGCGTTAAAGACTCAGGCTGTGCTTGTCAGAACCAATGTGCTAAAGGAGATGGAGGAGAAGAATACTAAGGATGCAGCAGATCTTTCCTATAAATATCTTACGAAAGAAGAAAGGCAAATGATTTGGGGAAGGTTAAAGTATGATAATTATGAGTCAAGAATCGAACAATCTGTGGCGCTTACAGCCGGAAAGGTAATAAGACAGGAGAATAATCTGATAATGGCATTATACCATGAAGTAAGTATAGGTAAAACTGTAGCAGCTTCTGAACTTCTCGGAGAGGATATTCCATATCTTATATCGGTAGACAGCAGTCAGGACGTGGAAGCAAAGAATTACATGAATATTTATAAATACTCATGGGCGGAGCTTAGTGTTTTATTATATGATAATGGT
>CAJOLO010000102.1 GCA_905235345.1 uncultured Lachnospiraceae bacterium | reverse complement strand
GCTTTATTTTCAAATGGCTCCGGCATGTGAGCTGTCTGGTTCTTCTGACGTTCAACCATTATTGCTTTCTGTTCTTTAGCCGAGCGCAAAGACATATCCTGAATCATTTCAGGCTGCAATAACGCCTGCCTCACAGAATCCTTAACAAAATCAAATAATTGCTCGTTGTCAGAATATTTAAACTCCATTTTCTGTGGATGTACATTGACATCCAGTTTATCAGAATCCATTGTAAAATGAAGTGCTGTAAACGGAAAACGATGAATCATGATAAACGACTTATAGCCTTCCTCAATCGCTTTGGTTACTATATTGCTTCTTATTGCACGACCATTAACAAAATAATGTTCAAATCCACGATTTCCTTTGGAAACATATGATTTACCTATATATCCCTCAACGGAAAGATTACCCACTGAACGCTTTACGGGAATCAGATTGGCAGATATATCCTTACCGTAAATGTGATATATAACATCCTGCAGTTTACCATTGCCGGAGGTAGCAATCTTGTTGTTACCATTAATGATATACTTGAATGAGATTTCAGGCTTTGATAAAGCAAGCTTTGTCACTAAATCTGTGATATAACCACCCTCTGTAGTAGGAGTCTTCACAAATTTCTTTCTTGCCGGAACATTATAGAAAAGGTTACGAACAATAATCGTGGTCCCGGTTGGCGCACCTATCTCCTCACTTGCAATCTCCTTACCACCATGAATCTCATAACGAAGCCCTGTAAGCTCAGACGGTGTCTTTGTAATACATTCCACCTGGGAAACAGCTGCAATACTCGCAAGAGCCTCACCTCGAAATCCAAGGGAACTTACCGAAAGAAGATCCTCAATTGTCATGATCTTACTGGTCGCATGTCTGATAAAGGCAGTCGGAACATCCTCCTTGGAAATTCCGCCACCGTTATCCGTAATCCGCATAAAGGAAAGACCACCATCCTTAATCTCCACAGTAATGGCGGTCGCTCCCGCATCTATTGCATTTTCAATCAGTTCTTTTGCAACTGAAGAAGGCCGGTCTACAACCTCTCCCGCCGCTATCTTGTTGATAGTTTCCTGGTCTAAAACTTTAATCATGGTTAAATTCCTCTTTATATCATTTTAAACGTTCCTGTAAATCGTTAAGATATAACAATGCCTTCATCGGTGTCATATTCGAAAGATCAAGTGCCTTGATATCTGCAACAACACTGGATTCCTCGGCATTCCCGAATAATGACAACTGTCCTGCCGTTTCCTTATTCTTACTTTTGCCTTTGCTTCCTTTATTATCGGTTAATATCTGAGGCATAATATCCGCTGCTGCCGTAACATTGATATCATGGTCGGAAAGCTCGGCAGAAATCTCTTTTGCGCGAGCCAGCACAACATCAGGCACACCGGCAAGCTTTGCCACCTGTATACCGTAACTCTTGTCTGCTCCACCCTTGATAATCTTTCTGAGAAATACAATATCATCACCGGATTCCTTGACGGAAATACAGTAATTATTAACTCCGGGTAATTTCCCCTCCAATTCCGTAAGCTCATGATAATGTGTAGCGAACAAAGTCTTTGCTCCTAACAGGTCCTTAGAACTTATATATTCAACAACTGCCCATGCAATGGATAATCCGTCATAAGTAGATGTTCCTCGTCCAATCTCATCTAATATCAGCAGACTATTGGCAGTGGCATTCCGAAGAATATTGGCGACTTCGCTCATTTCCACCATAAATGTACTCTGTCCCGAGGCAAGGTCATCAGAAGCACCAACGCGGGTAAAGATTCTGTCAACAATACCGATATCGGCAGAGCCGGCCGGGACAAAAGAGCCAATCTGTGCCATAAGAACGATCAAGGCCACCTGCCGCATATAGGTTGATTTACCGGCCATATTGGGTCCGGTTATAATGGATACACGATTGTCTTCATTGTCAAGTAGTGTGTCATTTACAATAAATGAATCATTATCCAACACCTTCTCGACAACAGGGTGTCTGCCATCACGTATGTCGATTCTTCCCTCTGTGTTAACTTGGGGTCTTATATAATGATTCTTCTCGGCAACATAAGCAAGAGAAGCAAGTGCATCAAGATCTGCAATAATCTTTGCGGTCTTCTGTACCCTCTTTACTTCTTTTGCAAGATTATCACGTACATCTGCAAACAGATCATATTCAAGTCCCACCAGTCTGTCTTCGGCACCCAATATCTTTCCGGCTATATCCTCAAGTTCATCCGAAGAATAGCGCTCGGAATTCGCAAGTGTCTGTTTTCTTATAAAATGATCCGGAACTAAATCCTTGTATGAATTCGTAACATCAAAATAATATCCGAAGACCTTGTTGAACTTGATCTTAAGATTCTTTATTCCGGTGGCTTCACGTTCCTTAGTTTCCAGTTCTAACAACCATTCCTTGCCATCTGATTTGGCACTTTTCAACATGTCAACATCAGCATTATAACCATCCTTGATTATGCCGCCCTCTCTCACCAGAATTGGCGGTTCATCAATTATAGATGCCTCAATCAGCTCATACAAGTCAGTGAGCTCATCCAACTCCTCACCATATTTATGCAGGATTCCGTCAGTAAACTCATTTAAAATTGTGCGTACATGCGGAAGAATTCCTATAGAGTTCTTAAATGATATAAGATCACGAGGGTTGGCAGTACGCAGTGTTATTCTTGTCATAAGACGTTCAAGGTCGTAAACTGCCTGCAGATATTCCCTGAGTTCATCTCTTGTTATCATGGAATCATTGAATGCTTCAATAGCATCATAGCGTTCCTCAATCTGAGTCTTATCTATAAGAGGCTGCTCCACCATAGAGCGAAGATTTCTGGCTCCCATAGCAGTCTTGGTCTTGTCAAGCACCCAGAGTAAAGAGCCTCGTTTACTCTTATCACGCATAGTCTCACAAAGTTCAAGATTGCGTCTTGAAGCACTGTCTAAGACTACATAATCTTCAACATGGTACGTGCGGATGTGATTCATATGATCAACAGTACCCTTCTGGGTATCCTTCAGATAGTAAATAAGACAACCGACGGATCGGATTGCTTCGCTGTAATCCTTGAGTCCCAATCCTTCAAGATTCATAACATGAAACTGATCTTTGATCAGATTCTCATCCATCTCCAAATCATAATACCAATCATCCATGACAGAAACCATGGTATGATCGCGTTCACGCAGATTATTAATATTAATTCCTGTATTCTCGTCTACAGGTACCTTCTGATTAATTAAAATCTCTACCGGAGAGAATTTGGATATCTCGTCAATGACTTTGGTAAGACTATTGACTTCAGTGGTAAAGAAATCTCCTGTTGTAACATCTGCGAATGAGATACCGTAATTATCGTCATAATATATACTCATAAGATAATTGTTCTTTGCGTCGGAAAGAGTTGAATCACTGATATTGGTTCCGGGAGTAACTACCTTGATAACCTCGCGTTTAACCAGACCTTTTGCAGTCTTTGGATCTTCCACCTGTTCGCAGATTGCAACCTTGTAGCCCTTCTCTATAAGACGGTTCATGTAATTCTCATATGCATGAAATGGAATACCGCACATCGGAGCACGTTCCTCCATACCGCAGTCCTTACCTGTTAGCGTAATCTCAAGTTCTCTTGAAGCGGTGATTGCATCATCAAAGAACATTTCATAGAAATCACCTAAGCGGTAGAAAAGGATACAGTCCTTGTATTCTTCCTTTGTTTTGCAGTACATTTCCATCATTGGAGTCATTGGTTTATCCTCGTTTTCGTAAAATTAAGTTTTTTTACATCTACAGTATGTTGTATATCTGTTGATATTGCACAACACCATCTAGCATTATAATACTTGGGTTTAACTTAGTCAAATAATAAAACCCGAATTGAAATAAATAATCAATTCGGGCTATTGTTATATATAACGTTAAAATCTTCATTTTCCGCAGTTATAGTGATCTCCCCGCCTTTTTTCAACTTTCCGAACAAAATATCATCTACCAATAGCGGTTTTATCTCGTTACGAATCACTCTGTCAACCTCTCTGGCACCGAACTCTTCACTGATACCCTTCTTCTTAATTAAATCAAATGCATAATCATCCACCATCATACTGATATTTTGTTTGATAAGCAGCTTCTTAAGCTCGCCCATCTTCTTCTCTACAACGTGTTCAGCCATATTGTCATCCATACCCTCAAATACTACAATCCTGTTAAGACGATTGCGGAATTCCGGTTGAAACGTCCTCTTAACCTCATCCATAACCACACTGCTGTCGTAGGTTTCACTTTGAAAACCAATACTCTTCTTACCGATACGATTAGCACCGGCATTAGATGTCATGATGACAACCACATTGCGAAAATCTGCCTTTCTGCCCTGATTATCCGTAAGTGTAGCATAATCCATAACCTGTAAAAGAACATTGTAGATGTCAGAATGTGCTTTTTCAATCTCATCTAATAAAAGTACGGAAGACGGGTTCTTGCGTATCTCTTCCGTGAGCAGACCACCCTCCTCGTATCCGACATATCCGGCGGGGGAACCAATAAGCTTGGCAACCGCATGCTTTTCACCATATTCACTCATATCAAAACGGATCAGTTTAACACCCATTTCATCTGCAAGACTTCTTGCAACTTCAGTCTTTCCAACACCGGTAGGTCCTACGAACAAAAGACTTGCAAGAGGCTTACCTTCTTCCGATAATCCTGCTTTTGAGAATTTGACTGCATTTACAACCTGGGATATTGCCTCATTCTGTCCGAATATCTTACTCTTTAATCTGGCTTCCAATGTAGAAAGTCCATATGTATTATCAGTCTTGACTGTTTCAAGAGGAACACGGCATATCTTTGTCAGTACTACGTTGATTGTATCCTTGTCAACTTTCTGAACAATATTTTCCTCATTAGAAATATATGAATTCTTGAAAACTAAATTCATATTATTCGTACATTCATTTACATCATCTTCGTCAACTGTATATTGTGTACGGAACCTGTTTGTAACATAATCATCTTGTGCTTCGGTATTTTTTAATGGATGCAGTTTCCTATAAGCCCCTGCTTCATCAATCAGATCTATCGCTTTATCAGGAAGAAATCGCTCATTAATATGCTTTGCACTCATTGAAACAGCATATTCCAGAACGTTATCATCGTAAGTTACTCCATGAAATTCTTCATATTTATCCTTAAGTCCTCTGAGGATTTCCAGCGTTTCCTCCTCGCTCGGCTCTTTTATCTCTACATTCTGAAATCTGCGAACAAGGCTTTTGTTCTTCTCAAAATATTTCTTATATTCCTCATATGTGGTTGCTCCTATAAAACGAATGTGTCCGGAGGCAAGATACGGCTTTAACATATTACCGGCATCAAATGAGCCTTCTCCAACAGCACCTGCTCCTGCAAGATTATGTATTTCATCGATATAAATGATTGGCTTGTCCTCTTTCTCAATCTCCGAAATAACATTCTTAAAACGTTTCTCGAAATCTCCGCGATACTGGGTTCCCGCGAGCATTCCTCCAAGGTCAAGGGCGAATATCTTACTGCCTTTTAAATGTTCAGGAACTTTGTTATCATTGATAAGCTTTACCAATCCATAAGTTATTGCAGTCTTACCTACTCCCGGTTCTCCAATATGCAGCGGGTTATTCTTGTCTTTTCTGCATAGAATCTGAATTGTTCTTTCAAGCTCTTCA
>CAJOLO010000101.1 GCA_905235345.1 uncultured Lachnospiraceae bacterium | reverse complement strand
GGATTTGACTATGGAATTTACAACAGACATTTTTCAACAATTTGATAAGAAATGGGCGCTGCTTACAGCAGGGACGCAGGATAAGTTTAATACAATGACAATCAGCTGGGGCGGGCTTGGCACAATATGGAATAAGCCTGTGGCTACAGTTTATGTGCGACTGTCCAGATATACTCACGAATTTATGGATGACAATGAGTTTTTCACGGTAAGTTTTTATCCGGAAGCATACAAAAAGGAGTTGGGCGTCTTAGGCTCGAAGTCCGGTCGTGATATTGATAAAATGAAGGAGTCCGGTTTAACGGCGAGAATACTGGAAAACGGTGTGACCTTCGAAGAGGCAGAGGTAACTCTTGTCTGCAGAAAAATGTTCAAGCAGTCTTTGTTGCCGGAAAATATGCCGGAAGATATTGCAAAGACAATGTATGGAGACGGAGATCTTCATGATATGTATATCGGGGAAGTAGTGGATATTATACGGGCTTAAAGGATGCACTGCGGCTCTGAAGGAGAGGAAGAGTTCAGGGAGATTGTCGAAAAGGTGTGAGGTGTAAGAAGACATGATAGATAATATAGAAGTATTTACACAGAACAGCATACGGATAAAAACTGAAAAGGGTAATATTTATTTTGATCCCTTTCATATGACCGAAGAGCCGCATGATGCGGATTTTATCTTTGTGACACATGACCATTACGATCATTTTTCGCCGGAAGATATAGACAAAGTCAGCTGTGAGAAAACCATTCTGATTGTTCCGGAGAAGATGAAGGATAAAGCGAAAGAGGCTGCCGGATCGGTAAATGAGATTATGACGGTAACTCCCGGAGCCTCTTTTGAGACTCATGGCCTTGAATTTGAGACGGTTCCTGCATATAACACGCTGAAACCTTTTCATCCGAAGAGCGCCGGATGGGTTGGGTATATTCTCATTGTGGACGGAAAGAGAATCTATGTCGCAGGTGATACGGATGCAACCGGAGAAGCAAAGAAAGTAAAGTGTGATGTTGCTTTGATACCGATTGGCGGCACTTTTACGATGGATGCAAGGAAGGCTGCAGAGCTTATTAATACCATTGGTCCGGAAGTGGCTATTCCGACGCATTACGGAAGTGTTGTCGGCAGTCCCTCTGATGGAGAGACCTTTGCAGGACTTGTGAAATCCCCGATTAAGGCAGAGCTGAAGATACGGTTTTGAAATCCATCGGGCATCTAGAACCCTTTAAGGGAAGACCAAGCTATATGTCATTATGCTGTGGTCAAAAGATTAAATGCTCCCGTTTATAACTGCCGGATATCAGCAGGCTGTATGGAAAGGTTGGAAATGAATGGATAATAATGCAGAGATAACGAGATTAAAGAATATTGTTGCTGCTCTTCGAGATAAGGAGAATGGATGTCCTTGGGATAAAGTGCAGACGCATGAGAGCCTGAAGCCGTACTGTATAGAAGAAGCGGCAGAAGTGATCAGCGGAATCAATATATTAAATGAGACAGGCAGCCCGGATAATCTGAAAGAGGAGCTGGGCGATCTGTTGTTGCAGATTGTTTTGCATGCCGGCATAGCCGAAGAGGAAGGTCTTTTTACATTTGAAGATGTTGCGAAGACGGTGGCAGATAAAATGGTGAGAAGACATCCTCATGTGTTCGGTGACAGGGAGTACACCGGTGAGGAAATTCACGCAAGCTGGAAAGAGATTAAAGCAAGGGAGAAAGAAGGCAGAGAGTGGGAAGAGAATTATCTTCCCGGTGCCTTTGATGAGGCGGCGCATCTGATAGAAGTTGCAAAGAAGAGAAAAGGATTTGATTAATAAGTCGAAGAAATAAAATGTTGACAGATAATTGAATGCTTCTTTTTTCTATTGTCAGAATGTGGTTTTGACGTTATAATGATAGTTGGTTGGATGCATTATAGAACGATCTGTATATGAGTTGTCGGAATGACCGGATTGGAGGAGTAATATGATGAATAACTCCCAAAAACATAATTTGTCAGCATTATTTTTTTGCATGGCATGTATTGCGTTGAATCTTTTGCTTGGTGCTTTCGTTTCTGCATTTGGTTTGCCACTTTATCTGGATACGGTGGGAACAATTGTGGCCGCTGCAACCGGAGGGTTTTTGCCGGCTGTGATAGTTGGATTTTGTACGAATATCATTAAAAACATATACGACTATACTGCATTATATTATAGTGTGCTTAATGTATTAATAGCTTTTTTTGCAGCATGGCTTACCGACCGTGGCTGGCTGAAAAAGAAGAGAGGCATACTTGGACTTATCATTGTATGTACTCTTATAGGTGGCGGATTAGGTTCATTTATCCCGTGGTTTCTGGACGGACTTCCTTATGATAGTGAACTTTTAAGCACAACCTTTTCTGATATGGGCTTTAGTCCTCAAACGGTGAATGTTCTTTCTAATATATCCCAGGATGCTTTGGACAAGACTGTTACAGTATTTTTGGCACTTTTTATACTTCATTTGATTCCTCAACAATATTACAGTTACTTTAGATTTACAGGGTGGATGCAGACACCGGTGTCTGCAGGGGAAGACACTTTAAAGGATAAGTCCATTGTCCGGGTCATGTCCCTGAAGGCAAAACTGATACTGGTATTTGGATTTTCACTTACAACAGTTGCTGTAGTTACAGTCGTTATCAGTATGGAAGTGTACCATAAAACAATTATCAAAGAACATACACAAATCGCACAAGCTGCCGTCGAAGTTGCAGCGAGTATATTGGACGGGGATGAGATAGACGAATATCTGGAAACCGGTGGCAATACCCCCGGATACCGGGAAACAGAACAACTGTTGAAGACAGTGCTTTATAGTGCTACAGATGTCCTATATATATATGTATATAAGATAGACGAAGAAGGAAGTCACGTTGTTTTTGATTTTGACGTTGGGGACATGAAGGGTGTTGATAAAGATAAGGTGCGAGCAGATGCGATAGGCACGGTAATTCCGATTGACCCGGGTTACAAAAATGATATCCCTGCACTTTTGGCAGGTGAAGAAGTGGATCCTATAGTTACAAGAGACGAATATGGATATCTGCTGACCGTATATCATCCTGTTTATGATTCGGAAGGTAAATGTGCATGCTATGTGGGAGCGGATATCGACATGGAGCAGCTTGCTGACATGGAACAAAGTTTCGTCATGGAACTCATATGTGTATTTATGGGATTTTTAATCATGATGTGTGTATTTGTAATCTGGCTTACCGAATATCATATTATTTATCCGATTAATGAAATCACAAAATGTGTGGATGAGTATTCCAATGCTACAGATTCACAGGAGCAATTGGATGAGGGGGTTAAAAAGTTCAGGGGAATAGATATTCATACCGGAGATGAATTAGAGCAACTATATAAGGCTTTATGTAAGATGACTTTGAATCAGGCTGAGCAGATGAGGAGTATAAGAATACTGTCTGACTCAACACAGAAAATGCAGGAGGGCCTAATCATTACAATGGCTGATATGGTTGAAAATCGTGATTCAGATACAGGAGCACATATTCAAAAAACTGCCGCATATGTAAAGATAATAGTGGAGGGCCTGAAAGAAAAAGGATATTATGCCGAAAAAATCACGCCTGAATTCATGTCAGATGTGGTCAAATCCGCACCATTACACGATGTGGGTAAGATTAATATCAGCGATATTGTGTTGAATAAACCAGGAAAGCTTACGGATGAAGAGTATGAGATCATGAAGACTCATACGACCGCAGGTAAGAAGATCATAGAGAAAGCAATCGCCACTGTGGAAGGTGGAAGCTACTTAAAAGAGGCCAGAAACATGGCTGCGTATCATCATGAGAGATGGGATGGTAAGGGCTATCCGGAAGGACTTCATGGAGAAGTGATACCATTATCCGCGCGCATTATGTCGGTGGCAGATGTTTTTGATGCACTTACTTCGCCACGTGTTTACAAGCCTGCATTTCCTATTGAAAAAGCTATATCAATAATAGAGGAGGGCAAGGGAACTCAGTTCGATCCCAAGTGCGTGGAAGTATTTATGGACAATATGCCTGAAGTTGAGAAGGTTCTGAAAAAATATAATAGCGATATGTGAGAGAAGGTTTGCTTCGATACCGATGAGATAGAGGTCACAAAGGAGAGGTAAAGGTAGATGTATGATTTTATAAGAGCCAACCAATTAAACATCATGCTGTTTTTATGCGGCGCATGCAGTGCAGTTTTTTTCCTTTTGTTTATAACAAGATTTATTTCGGAAACCCGAAGAAGAGCAGTGATTCTGATGGAACTGATTGCATTCTTTTTGATATTCTTTGATCGGTTTGCGTATATCTATGCCGTACCGGATATATTATGGTAAGGTTGAGCAATTTTATGGTTTTCTTTCTGACTTCTGCTTCTGTTATGGGGTTCAATATATACCTTATAGACTGGCTTTTACATGAAGGGGGGCTGGAATCTCCGCCGAATAAATTAAAAATAGTACAGATTGAAGCTATTATTGGTATGTTATTATCTGTTATCTCAGCATTTACCGGATTGTATTATTTTTTTGATGAAAACAATCTGTATCACAGAGGCAGCGGATTTCTGATCGCTTATATCATACCGGTTATCTGCCCGATTCAGCAATACACTGTTATACATAAGAATCGGAAAGTATTTAGCAAGATGATATATACTTCTATGAAGCTGTATTTATTTGTGCCGATAATTTGCGGAATTATTCAGATTTTTATGTATGGATTATCTTTGGTCAATATGTCAATCATAGTTGTTTCAATATTTCTGTATATTTTTATATATCTTGACGTTAATAATACCCATGCACACCAACTGGAGATAGAAGGTTATCGTGAAGAACAGAAGACCATGAAAAGGGTGTATGATCAGACAGCAAAGGCTGTTGTAAAAGCAGTTGAAAAGAAAGATGATTTTTTAAAGGGACAATCGGAAAGGGTTGCCGAGTATGCTGAAAGAATTGCTAAACTCAGTGGTAAGGACGATAGTGAGTGTGATAAAGTATATTATGCGGCACTTCTTCATGATGTGGGTGTGGTCGGTGTTCCGGACAATGTGATAAGAAATGATAAAAATCCCGGTAAATGGGATGTTGAGGCAATGAGACAAAAGCCTTTTATCGGCAGGGAGATACTGTCCACTATTACGGAATATCCTTTTCTGAGTACAGGAGCCTACTATAGTCATGAAAGGTATAACGGAACCGGTTATCCGGAAGGACTGGCTGGTGAAGATATTCCTGAGATAGCAAGAATCATTGCAGTTGCAGATGCTTACGTTACCATGACCTCTAAGAAACGATATCGTGATGCCCGGCCCGAATTCATCGCAAGAGAGGCGTTAGTCAAGGGGGCAGGAGTGGAGTTTGATCCTGTGTTCGCACAATATATGGTGAAAATAATTGATGAGGACAGTAGTGAGGAAATACGCACCGGCGTTTCTGTTATAGACAAAGAACTTGAATGTGGAGAATACAGAGATCATATCTCAAATGGAATACCCGTGGAGCGTGATATCATAAGAATTACTTTTGGATGTACCGAAAGCAGACAAAATGCTGATGATTTCAGTGCACCATCCATCATTTTGTTCGATTCCTTTGATCGGCGTGTACATAGTAATGAAAAGGCAATAGAGGAATATCAATATCTCGAATTCGGTGAGTTATGGTTTGACAATCATAATATTTTAACGGCAGCGAGGAATATTATGGAAACCAATAATGTAAGTAATAACGATAGAGATACCTCGGGGTACGAAATTATTGCCGGCAGATATGAGGATCATTTAAAACTATGTATGAAAAGCCCGAATAACTTCAAAGAGGTGATTATTGCTTTGCCCGGAGGTTCAAAGACTGTTTATATCGGACTTACAGGAGAGCATTGTCACCTGAATAATATTTCTGTTGAAAAGACAGGGGAAGAGATTGGGAACGGAGATATACCGAGAATTGCAAAACCGATCAGCTACATTGACCATATGGAGTCTGATGTTAAGAATATCCAGGTAGACAGGAATCGCTCAGCTTCTACTGAGGGAATTGAGTTAAAAGATAAGATAAAGATAGAATTTCATACGATGAGTCTGCCGGGAGCAAGTTTTGTATGGCATTGTCCGTATATCGTTTTATTTTATTCAGATGACAAGTGCGTAAATGGTGACAATTATCGTGAATATGCTTTGATTAAATTAAATGGAGAATGTGAAGAGAAAGATAAAGGGGCTGTTAATAGATTTTCCGCAAAAAAGAAAGACGATTTTCCCGGATGGGAGGCATGGAAAACTGCCAATAAGGAAGGTATGGAATGTGAGATTTCACTGGAGAAAAAGAGAGGTCGCATCATTACAACGACGGAGAATCTTGGTATTTGTATAGAAAATATCACAGAGATAAAGGAAAATCCGGGGGTTGTGTATGTGGCTCTTACGGGAGATCAGTGTGCGTTGACGGATATAAGAGTTCATAAATAAGAGAAAATATCATATCTGTTCAGCTATGCTGAATGGATACAAAATATCTTGACAGTGTATAGGATTTGTGCTAGCTTTTTTATTAGAAACAGGGTGCAATGATTTGCAGTAAATGCGTGAACAATGACGTTCAAAAGAATGTCTTTGTTTGCGCTTTTTTTATGGAGGATGGTATTATGGCGGCTTTTGATAAGATTTTATCGGGAATTACGGATATGGACGAAGCTCTTGACTATATCAGGCTTGGGGATAATGTGGTCTGGAGAGTATCCGAGCTTAAGGATTTTAAACTTTTTATGGAACCATTTCTGGAGCAGGCAATCAAAGATCAAAGAAATATTATCTACTTTCGTTTTGCCAATCACGAGCCACTGGTTAGTGAGCGGCCGGAGGTAAAAATAATAGAGGTACCTCTTTCCCATCGATTTGAAACCTTTACAGTTGAGATTCATAATATGATAGAAAAAGAAGGAAGAGATGCTTTTTACATTTTTGATTGCCTGTCAGAACTTCAGACCGCATGGGCAACGGACCTTATGATGGGCAATTTCTTTAAAGTGACATGTCCGTTTCTTTTTACACTGGATACGGTGGCATATTTTCCTGTCATCCGGGGTAAACATTCGGTTTCATCCATAAATAAGATTCTCGACACAACCCAGCTTTTTTTGGATGTGTACCGGGATAAGGATCATGTATATGTAAGACCTGAAAAGGTTTGGAACCGGTCGTCTGACACCATGTTCCGGCCACATTTATATGATGTGGAGTCGGGAAACTTCCGGCCTATTCTGGATGGTGTGCAGACCGGTCGCTTTTATCAGGCGTTGCACAATGCCCAGAGAACGGCAGATGAACAGTATACAGATTCCTGGGACCGCTTTTTCAATCGGGCAAAAGATTTATATCAGGCGGGTGAGGATATTTCCGGGTACTGTGAAAATATGTGTAATATTATGATGACAAGGGATGAAAAAATGCGTGAACTTGTCAAAAAACATTTCACTCCGGAGGATTATTTTGATGTCAGAAATCATATGATCGGCACCGGTATGATAGGCGGAAAGGCCTGCGGAATGTTACTCTCCAGAGCAATTATAAGAAATGAAAAGCCGGAAATAAGTGAGGTGTTGGAACCTCACGAATCCTTCTATATCGGATCCGATGTTTATTATACTTATATCGTGGACAATGGATTCTGGGATATGAGAGTCAAACAGCGGACGGAGGAAGGATATTTTGAGCTTGCGAATGAATTCTCAGGGCAGCTTTTGAACGGTACCTTTTCCGCGGCCATGGAGGAGCAGTTTGAAAGAATTATCGATTTTTACGGTCAGGATCCTTATATCGTGAGATCCAGCAGTATTTTGGAAGATGGATTCGGCAATGCCTTTGCAGGCAAATATGAGTCGGTTTTTTGCATTAACAGAGGAAGCATGGATGAAAGAATCCTTGAGTTTGAAAATGCGGTAAAGATTGTTTACGCCAGTACGATGGATAGTTCCGCTCTTGACTACCGGAAAAGGAGAGGTCTGGATAAAAGAGATGAGCAGATGGCACTTTTGGTGCAGAGGGTATCCGGGACGTATTATGGTTCTTATTATATGCCTGCTGCTGCAGGGGTGGGATATTCCTATAGTCCGTACAGATTTCTGGAAAAGATAGATCCCGGTGCCGGTATGCTCCGGCTGGTAATGGGGCTTGGCACGTCGGCGGTAGACAGGACAGAGGGTTCATATCCAAGGCTGGTAAGTCTTGATATGCCGGAAAAAACGGTATACACAAATAAAGCGGATAAACACAGTTATTCCCAGAGAAAGGTAGAAGCGGTAAATGTATCGGAAGGGGTCATGTCCAAGCTTGATCTGGATGCAATCGAGCCGTTACTTCCGAATTATTTGGAACGGATATTATTGGAACATGATACGGATACGGAAAGAAGACTTAGGGAAATGGGACGGAAAGTCCAGGTAAGATTTATTTCCTGTGAGGGTCTTGTGAAAAATGAAAAGATCATGAGTCAGATGCAGACAATGCTTCACTGTATCCAGAGTGAATATGATTATCCCGTTGATACGGAATTTACCATCAATATTTCAGAAAGCGGCGACTACATGATAAATCTGTTGCAGTGCAGACCGCTTCAGGTATTAAATGACCGGGCTGAGATAACGGTTCCGGAAGATTTGGCAGAAGAGCATATTGTGCTGGAAAGCAAGGGGGCATCCATGGGACTTTCCAGAGCTGTGCGTCTGGACACTATCGTATATGTGGATCCTGTCGCATATTACAATATGCCTTATGTGGACAAATATAAGGTTGCGAAAGTGATCGGCCGGGTAAATTCCTATTACAGAGACCGAAATAAAAAGGTTATGCTTATCGTTCCGGGCAGAATCGGAACAACATCGCCCGAACTGGGGGTTACGGTTGCTTTTTCGGATATCAGCTCCTTTGAAGCAATCTGTGAAATGGAAGAATCAAAAGCCGGATACAATCCAGAGCTTTCTTACGGAAGTCATATCTTTCAAGATCTTGTGGAAGCCAATATCTTATACACTGCAGTTTTTAAAAATGAGAAAACACTGCATTTTGCACCTGAGAAATTAAAGCTGGGAAACGATATATCCGACCTGTTTGATAAGGATGACGATCTTGAAAATATTGTCAGCATCTATGATATGAGTGATCGTAAATGTGAATTATATAACGATTTAAAGCTTGAACGTCTGCTTTTGACAATGTTTTAATATTCAGAATCGATTCCGTTTATTCAAAGCGCAGCTTGAACATCTGCTTTTGACAATGTTTTAACATTCAGAATCGATTCCGTTTATTCCAAGCGCAGCTTGAACATCTGCTTTTGACAATATTTTAACATCTCAATCCACGTCAGGTCTGTGGAGCTGTTCATCCTCAATGTCATTAACTTAAGCCACGTCAGGTCTGTGGAGCTGTTCATCTTCAATGTCATTAACTTAAGCCTTCCCCTGATAGGGGAAGGTGGCAGCAAATCTTTGATTTGCTGACGGATGAGGTGAAACGCAAAGCTTATGTTACTGACATTGGTTCATCTTCAATATCTTCGAACAGTGAAAGCATAGGAACGACAGAGGTATCGCCTTTCATCTTTCTTGCCACATAGTTTTCGGTACATTCCATAACCTTTGGCGAGAGTGCGATAACACCGATAAGGTTAGGTATCATCATAAGTCCGTTAAAAGTATCGGATATATCCCATGCAAGCTGGGCATTTATCAAAGCACCGAACATTACCATGGCTACAAAGATGATACGGTATATTATGATTGTCTTTGTACCGAATAAGTATTCAAATGCTTTGGTTCCGTAATGACTCCAGCCAAGAACTGTTGAGTATGCAAAAAGCAGGATGGCAATTGCTATAAACATTGCTCCCGGTCTGCCGAATGCCTGCTCGAAGGAATAGCTCATAAGATTGCTGGCTTCAACATTTAACGCATCGCCGGTCAGTGCACCTGTTGACAGATCAAATGCACCGCTTGACAGGATAGTAAGAGCGGTGAGAGTACATACAACTATGGTGTCTGCGAATACTTCGAAGATTCCCCACATGCCCTGACGTACAGGTTCTTTAACATTAGAGCTTGAATGTACCATGACAGAGGAACCGAGACCTGCCTCGTTGGAGAACACTCCGCGCTTCATACCCATCTTCATAGCAAGGGCAACACCTGAGCCCACTGCTCCGCCTGCGGCACTCTTAAGATGGAATGCACCCTTGAATATGGAAACGAATACTGCCGGAATGACTGTGATATGTGTCAGTATGATAAATAATGTTCCGAGTAAATAAAGTATTACCATAAAAGGTACAAGTTTCTCCGTCATTGCAGCTATTCTCTTGATACCGCCGATGGTTACAAGACCTACAGCAAGAACTAAGAAGATTCCGATTGCCGGCTTTGAAATATTAAATGCATTGTGAATATTGACCGTGATTGAATTTACCTGACTCATGTTACCTATACCAAAGGAAGCGAGCAGGCAGAAACATGAGAATAATAC
>CAJOLO010000100.1 GCA_905235345.1 uncultured Lachnospiraceae bacterium | reverse complement strand
AGTCTGGTGGGTGGAAAGGCGACCTATCTTCTATGGCTTGATGCAAGGAAGGTAATAGACGAAACGGAGAAAGTTAACTTAAGCAGCTTCATCAGAAAAGAGACCGGCTTATATCTTTCGGATGGAAAGGCTTATGGTACAGAGGGCTTTCTCAGGATGAATGTGGCATGTCCAAGATCTATGGTGGAAGACGGATTGGAACGCCTAAAGGATGGTATTGACAAATATTGTAGACAATTATAAAATTTCATATATAGGATATATACAGGTGTCAAGATTTTTTGGCACCTGTTTCGCAATTATCTAATGATTAAATAAGTAGAGTAATAAGGTATGAATAAGACCTTGGAGAGGGTCGGGAAAAACTACTACTATATCATGTAAGGGGAAATAGGGATGATAAAAGCAGAGAATCTTTCAATGGTATATGGTAAGGATTTTAAGGCTGTAGATGGATTGTCATTTGAGATAAAACCGGGAGAGATCGTCGGATTCGCAGGTCCTAACGGAGCGGGCAAGACAACGGTTATTAAGATGCTTACGGGTATATTGAAACCGACAGAAGGTAGTGCGATTGTTAATGGATTTGATATTGTTAAGGAGCCTCTTAAGGCAAAGGAAAGTTTTGCTTATGTTGCTGATAACCCGGATATATTGCTGCAGCTTACGGGAATAGAATATATCAATTATATTGCCAATCTTTATAAGGTACCAATAGAGCAGCGGGAAGATCGGATTAATGAGCTGGCTGACAGATTCGGCATAAAGGATTCATTGGGACTTCCAATGCGGGAATACTCTCATGGAATGAGACAGAAGACAATGGTCATAGCAGCACTTATACACAATCCTCCTGCATGGATACTTGATGAGCCAATGACGGGACTTGATCCCACGGCGGCTTATGAACTTAAGCAGATGATGAAGGAACATGCGGCTAAAGGTAATGCAGTATTATTTTCGACCCATGTACTTGAGGTGGCAGAGAAGCTTTGTGACAGGATCATGATAATTAACCATGGTCACAATCTGTATCAGGGAACGGTGGAAGACCTTGAATCACAGCATCCGGGTAAGGATCTTGAAGCAATATTCATAGAGATGATCGGTGGCAATGTATGATTGGGAATTTCATAGAGATGATCGTTAGCAACGGATGATAATGTTGCATATATGTATAACTCAGTCGGGGGAAGGGCCCCGATGGGAGAGGGACTTGTAATAAGATGATTTTTCGACGTGATTGTAATAAGGCAATCGGAAATATATATGTAATGATACGGAGGGGTGAGTATGAATTATGAGGGAATAGGTTCACTGATTAAGATATTTCAGAAGAATTCAGAAATGCAGATGCCTCAAAAAAAGAGTTACAAAGTACTTGCTATGATTGCGGTATTGGGAATAATTATCCCTTGTGTAATTATCGTAGGATTTATAAGCTATTTTATGACAGAGGCACTTATGGAGGTTGATAATCCCGGTGGCGGAATGTTGTTTGAGATGCACATTCTTTCAGCATTTTCCATGGTGTTTGGAATAATGGTTATATTTTCTGTTCTGTTCTTTTCATCGGATAGAGAGCATCTTGTGACATTGCCGATTCCGGCACATCATTTGATGATGTCTAAGTTTATATATGCGTATTTTGCTGAAAGCCTTATGGAATTTACGGTGCTTCTTGCAGTGTTTATAGGATATTTTCTTGCGATAGGAATTAATATAGGACTGTGGGATGCACTTAACCTGATATCAATTATATCTGCATTGATCGGAACATTTATGATTCCGTTAGTCCCTATGATATATTGTGCGATGTTCAGTATTATATTGATGGCGGTCTTAAAAGGTGTGAAAAATGAAAAGGTATTTTACAGAATGTCATCTTTTTTTATGATTGTATTTGCAGGTATCTTCCTGTATTCTCTGAGAGGGTTGGGTGAGATAAATGTTGCTAATTACGTGGAGTCACTTGGAAGTGGAGATAATATGTTCTTAAGAACGCTCAATGTGATATTCTTTCCGGTGGTATGGCTTAGTCAGGCAGTCGGACGAGGGAGTATCATATATCTGCTCATTTATCTTATAGCTAATATCTTACTTCTTGCCTTACTTTATCTGTTGGGCAAGGCATTATATCAGGAGGGACTTTATACTGCGGCTTCTCTCGGCTCGTCTAAGAAGGCAGAAATACAGAGCAGGGATATCAGGGTTGAGTCACAGTTCATGTCATGTCTTAAGAAAGAACTTCGCATAATTCTGAGAACAAGAGCATTTTCAGGAAATACTGCATATATTAATATACTGTGGCCGGTGGGAGCGGTGCTTCTGTTTCATCTTACAAGAAACAGTGAGAATATGATAGCTTTCAAAAATACGTTCTTTAACGGCTCAGACAGAGCGGAGATGATAATGCTTATGATAATGACTGCTATTGCTTTTGTGGCAACAGCACTTAATTGTCTTGCCTCGACTGCATTTACAAGAGAAGGGCGGCATCTTGCACTTATTAAGTTCATACCTGTACCATATAGGACGCAGATGTATGCGAAGGCATGTGTATGTGTAATGTTTACATATCCGATGCTGCTTTTAACGGATATAATAGTGTGTGTATATCTTCGGGCATCTGTCCTGCAATGTCTGATATATGCTGTTATTATGTTGTTTGCGCATATAATATCGGTGGTTATCGGAATGGTACTGGACAGTACTGCTCCCTATGTAACATGGGATGATGAGTATAGTGCACTTCGTGGCAATTTGAATGCGTTTTTCAATATGGCAGTTATGATGGTAATCTCATTTGTCGTATTATTGGTAGGATTGTTATTGTATGAGGTTATTAAATTACCAATTGGGGTATATTATATGGTGTTGCTTGTGGTATTGGGTGGGATATCTATAAGATTGCTTGTGATAGGACCGCAAATGATAATTGAACGGATGGATAGAATGAGTTGAGTGATCATATTAAGGAGCAGACATGAGTATATACAGTCAAATCAAAGAAAAATTTGTAATGCCGGGAGCTTATAGTGACTGGGGAGAATATAGAAAACAGCTAACGAAGCTTCTGTCCGATAATGTTACACAGGAGATTGTGAGATACGAGAGGATACAGGAGGGTTTTACCGGAACTAAGATGAAACCTGTATATAAGGATGGAGGACTGTCGATTGCAATAGTTGGTGCCGGAGCTTGTAATGATATAGATTTATTGGAGCTTTCGGAAAAATTCGAACATATAACATTGATAGATATTGATGATGCAGCGATGCATAGTGCAGTTGACTGGCTGCCGGAAGTTATAAGGGACAGAATAACTATAAAGAAGGGGAGTGTTACGGGAATAACCGATGCTGATCAGGAGCAATTTTGTTCCGGAATACTTTATAAGATAAAAAGTCAGGAAAACTGCATGAAACCTGAAATGTATAGCATGATATTGTTAGAAGAGGTCATGAGGCTTGGCAGTAAACTGTATACTGACGAGAGAATGCTTGCGGAGAATGGTCTTCTTCCTGTGGGCGGGTATGATGTAGTGGCTTGTATTGGAGTACACAGCCAGCTTATGTCACTTTTGTCGTATATAGTTACTGTTCTTACACATAATATATCAGAGCAGATGTTTCAGGGAGAGATGCCTGATACTAAGAAGGTGATGGATTATCTTAAGAAGATGAATTCGCATATAATACCGATAGTTAATTCGGCAATACTCAAAAGTTCCAACGAAAAATCGGTTTTTGGTAATGAATATGACGGAAAGCATCCCGTAGAGGGAGCATATCAGTGTATTATGGATCTTAGAAAGAGGGGACTTAATATATCAGAACAACATCTTATCTGGAATTTTAACCCTGACAGGAATGTTGAGTATAATATGCTTATACAGGTGATATGACGAAAATCACTTGTTCACAGCATTAAGTCTTCATGTTTTAGGGGGCACGAGGTCCGGGAGAGTTCGGTTATGCGCCGACTGTCGCAGTCATCCGGTGGGTGACGGTATTGCAAGGGGGCAGAGACAGGTGTCAGCAAATCCAATGCATAAGCAAAAGAATATGGCAACGGGATAAATTAATAGATTGCTAAGATGTATATAATGTGATAGAATGGGCAAAGCAGTTTTAATGCACGACCGTATCTGTGAAGCTAAGCTTAATAGATACGAATATACACATATTAAGGTATCTTTATTATGATACACCACATATAAGGAGGTTAGGATTATGGCAGTAGTAACAGCAACACAGGATAATTTTGAAACAGAGGTTTTAGGAAGTGACAAGCCGGTATTGGTTGATTTTTGGGCAACCTGGTGCGGACCGTGTAAGATGCTTTCACCGGTGGTAGATCAGATTGCTGAGGAGAATGAAGATATCAAGGTTTGCAAGGTGAATGTTGACGATCAGCAGGATATTGCAGTGAAATACAAGGTTATGTCTATACCAACAGTTATTGCATTTAAGGATGGAGAAGAGGTAAACAGAAGTGTCGGAGTAGTTCCCAAAGAGGAGCTGCTTAAGCTGGTTTAACTTAGTCGGAGAATCCCCCCACCTCTAAGTGAAGCACAGGTGGGGGATAAAAAACTAAATTCAGTCGATGTCTCCTTGCCCCTAAGTGAAACATAGATGGTGTGGTTGAGGAAACACGTCTCATCTAATTGTAATACAACACGGATTGTAAGCATACACTGTAACAACAAGTGCATTGAGGATTACAGTGAAGGAATATATTGAAGAACGTGCTATGGAGATTGGTGCTTATATTATCCGGGAGGGTGCAACAGTGAGACAAACTGCCAAGAAATTTGGGGTGAGTAAAAGCACGGTACATAAGGATGTGTCAGAAAGATTATCTTATATTAATCCTGCGCTGGCTGCCGAGGTCAGAAAGGTGTTGGATGTTAATAAGGCGGAAAGGCATATCAGGGGTGGAATGGCAACAAAAGAGAAATATCTCCATCAGAGGGAGTCGATATAAGAAAAAGACACTCGTTAGAGTGTCTTTTTCTTATATGTAAAATATTAATTATCAATTCTTCTGTACTCTTTTGCCTGGTATCTTATTCTTTGCAAAATACCTGTTGTATTGGCAGGCGACTTTGTTCATGTTGCGGATCACCAGATAATCTGATACAAAAGGTCCGATTAGAATGAATGTTCCAAACAGTCTCCATGTAAGAGTTACGCCCGGACCCGGTTTAATTCGTATTCCAAGGTCTGCGCCGGTTGTCTGTATACGATCTGCAAGATAGAAGAACCATACCCAGCGGTATATACCCAAAGTTATTATTGAAAGGAAAAGAACGAGTATGTAATTCTTGATACGCTTCTCATCCTTGTTCATTTCGTTCAAATCTTTTGTTAATTGGTACCAGAACACAATGTTATATATTCCCAAGGTAGGTATCGTTAGTAAAAGCAGCTTCCAAAGCCGACGATCTTCCTGAATCATAGTTTATAGCCCTTCCTTTTATATATTTCTTGATATACTTCGTATGGCTGTGCCGTATCCCACCCCTGGTACAGCATAAAGTCAAGACTCGCAAGCGAGTCTTGCGCGCCGGATTCGGGTCAGCTTTAGCTGACAAATTCCTAACCGAATCCGTGCGCATCCTCGCAGAGCGTTTTAACTCAGTCGGAGCTTGTATCCCGACTGAGTTAAATAATTTAAGAAACACTGTATTAGTATCACAGGAGCGGAACCTTGAAGCAAACATAGTGTACCACAATTTTTTCAATTAGTAAATGTTTGTAAATATAAAAAATAAATTAAAAATCGTTATACTAAGTGTAGTTATTTGCAGGTTGAC
>CAJOLO010000099.1 GCA_905235345.1 uncultured Lachnospiraceae bacterium | reverse complement strand
AACGGAATCTCATCCCCTTGAAGTTTATAATATCCTTTACCGTCAACCCTCTCATGATGATAGAGAATCCAGTCCGCTATATGATCAAATGTATGTAACGGTTCAAGTATCTGTACCCCAACCCGAGGGTGATCCCGCATGACATCCCACTCCTCTTCATTAAGTTTATCCGGTTTGTTAAGGATAGACTCCGGAACGCCCAGCTTTCCAACATCATGCATAAGTGCCGCATATTCCAGACTGACCGGATTGATTGCATTTTTCATCCAGTTCGGAAGATAACGATAGAACAACATAGTAAGCTCCTGCACATGTCTGCTGTGACCATTCAGGTTAGGGTCTCTGGCATCAATAACTCCCACCAGCACTTCTGCTATATCAATACTTCTTGTCTTTGCCGTATCCAACAAACTGAACACAAGAGTCAACACAATGGCAACAAATATGCTTCCGCCAAACAATATCATCGCCATCATCATATCAGGATTCGAGAATATGGCAATAAAAAGATATCCGATCAAAAAGAAAATCAGAAGAACCAAAGCCGTATATTTCCACACACGGTCACGTCTGCTCCCTGAAGATAATACATCATGGGTAGTTCTCAAAAAGCGAATATACCTTATTATGTTGGTAATCATCAATACAGAACCGATTATAATAAATATTATAATCAAATTACCCATATCCCCATCCCCTATCAAAATAATATGATTATTATATCACTTTCCCATATAATTTTCCATTATTTATTTAAGTTCTTTATACACTCTCATGACATTTTTGTAAAATATATCCTCAATCTGTCCGTCAGAAAATCCCTGCTTATGCAACGCATATGCCAGATAATTTAGTCTATCTGCTTCCGGCATCCCACTATAGCATGGTATTCCGTCAAAATCACTGCCAAGTCCAAGCACTCCCATTCCACCGACATTTACTATATGCCTGGCATGTTCAGCAATTTTGTTATACGTTATATCCATAAATCTTTCTGATATAATTTTTCCCCGGTCACATGACACGTTATTATCCTTTATCCTTCTATCCTGTTCATATCTGTCATTATAATCTTTCGATTTCCCTTCATTGTCAATGTTATCTAATCCTTTATCTGCGAACTTATACTTATAAGCAATTGCTCTCATCTCTTCATCAATTGTATCATTAAATAAAAAATCATGACAGTAATTAAGTCCTGTCACTCCTCCTCTTTCACCCAATTGCCTTATCATGTCATCTGTCAGATTTCTGACAAAGGGACAGACCTCTCTTGCGTTAGAATGACTTGCTACAAACGGCTTTTTCGTATATTTAAGCACATCATAGAAACCCGCATCGGAAAGATGGGATACATCAATAATCATACCTATGCGTTCCATCTCCCGTACAAATTCTATTCCTTTATCTGTCAATCCGTGTGTGGTATCCGGTATGTATGGAGAGCACCTGAAGGAATCGTCTTTGAATTTCATCTTCCCCGCATCAATATTCGGATATCCCAGCTCATTGGGAAAATTCCACGTCAGGGTCATCATTCTTACACCCTGTGCATACAGATAATGCAGTTTTTCGATATCACCCTGACATGCCTCTCCTCCCTCAACGGTAAGAAATGCTGACAGCTTACCGATACGTTCATTCTCATAAATTTCAAAAGCATTGGTAACCGGGGAAATTATGTCTTTATATATATCCATCTGCTCCCTGAATACCGAAAGTAAATCATTGAACCGCTTAAAGCAGTCTTTTGTATCGTCCGCTTCGATGAACATGGCAAAATTCTGTACAGAGTATCCTCCCTGTTTCATCTTTTCAAGATTTATCATAAGCTCATCACTTTCAAGATTTTCGTGAACAGATGCTTCCGGATTCTCTTTAGCATTATTCTGCCAAATCTTATGAATGGTATCACAGTGCATATCTATTATCTTCACATCATTTCCCCTTACCATATCTTTCCTGTCAATAATATTGCATCTATTGTTGCCTTAATGTCATACTCGCTATGTATTGCAGATATAAACATCGCCTCAAACTGAGATGGTGCAAGATAGATTCCTTTCTCCAGCATAGCATTGAAATACCTTGCATATATCTTTGTGTCCGCAGAGATTGCAGATTCATAATCCCGTACCGGCTCTTTTGTAAAAAATACAGACAGTAACGAACCGATCTGATTAACCCATACATAATCTCCCATAGACTTTCGAAAACCATCCGCAAGAATGCTTCCCTTTTTCTCCAGCTCATCATACAATCCGCGCTCATTTTCTTCTATAAGTATTCTTAATGTAGCAATTCCGGCTGCCGTAGCTATAGGATTTCCCGAAAGTGTTCCGGCCTGATATACCGCTCCCACCGGTGCCACCATATCCATAATATCTTTTCTGCCACCATACACCGCAAGCGGAAGACCTCCGCCTACGATTTTTCCAAATGTAGAAAGATCAGGCACAATACCATAATACTCCTGTGCTCCGCCAAGCGACAGACGAAAACCTGTGATAACCTCATCGAATATCAACAGTGCCCCGTTATCTGTAGTTATGCTTCTTAGAAACTCAAGAAATCCTTCTTCAGGAAGCACCACACCCATATTCGCCGCAACAGGCTCCACAATAACGCAGGCAATCTCACCCTTATTCTCCTCAAAGAGTCTGCTTACCGAATCTCTGTCATTATACTCCGCCACCAGTGTATTCTTTGTGTAATCTAAAGGCACCCCTGCGCTGTCAGGCACCGACTGTGTAAGAGCACCTGACCCTGCTTTTACCAGCAGACCATCGGAATGACCGTGATAGCACCCCCGGAATTTCACAATCTTATCTCTGCCCGTATATCCTCTTGCCACACGTATCGCACTCATGACTGCTTCCGTACCTGAATTCACCAATCTGATACGCTCCATAGAGGGCACACATTGCTTTATCAGTTCTGCAAGGATTGCCTCTTTCTCTGTCGGGGCACCAAATGAAAGACCATTCTCACATGCATCCTGCACCGCACCTATAACTCTGTCATCTCCATGCCCTAAGATCATCGGTCCCCAGGAACATACATAGTCGATGTATTCATTACCGTCCACATCGTATATCTTCGAACCTTTTGCATGATCGATAAACAAGGGATTTCTCCCCACACTTCCGAAAGCCCTGACCGGGCTGTTGACTCCACCGGGCATAAGCTTCTTTGATCGTTCATATAAAATATCTGAGTTCATATTATCAACTTCTCCCAACTTCTTATCCGTATTCCGGACTTTATTACGGTTCCGGACTAAATTATGTTTTTAATTCTCTATGCTATTTCAGATTGCAACAATCGTTTTGTTTTTATTCACAGGTAATTGTTTTGTTTCTTCACAGACAATATCATTAACTATAGCTTTTTCGTAACCTCATCCGTCAGCCACTTCGCTACATCCAGTGCATGATAGGTAATAATTATCTTTGCTCCGGCTCGTTTCATGGCAATCATGTTCTCCATAACTATACGCCGCTCATCGATCCATCCGTTAGCAGAAGCCGCCTTAACCATTGCATATTCTCCGCTCACATTATAAACTGCCAGCGGATAATCAGTGCGCAGGGATACCTCTTTTAACACATCAAGATATGCCAGTGCAGGCTTTACCATTATGATATCCGCTCCTTCCTCGATATCATTATCGCACTCTCTTACTGCTTCCTTTCCGTTAGCCGGATCCATCTGATATGTCTTTCTGTCACCGAATGCAGGAGCTGAATGAGCAGCCTCTCTAAATGGTCCATAGTATGCAGATGCGAATTTCGCACTGTATGCCATTATCATCCTGTTCTGAAATCCATTATCATCCAGCGCTTTTCGAATATACTCTACCCTTCCATCCATCATGTCGGAAGGTGCGATTATATCTGCTCCGGCCTTTGCCACACTCACAGCCATCTTCGCAAGCAGTTTCAAAGTCTCATCATTTACCACCTCATGATCATGAATCACACCACAATGACCGTGGGATGTATATTCACAAAGGCACACATCAGCAATAACCAAAAGCTCCGGTGCCCGTTCCTTGATATGCCTTATTGCACGCTGTGTGATCCCATTATCATTATATGCTTCACTTCCCAACTCATCCTTCTTATCGGGAATTCCGAAGATAAGTATTGCCGGAATACCGGCCTGAATTATCCGGTCAAGCTCCTCGTCAAAACGATCAATTGACCACTGATATATTCCCGGCATGGATTCAACCGGTGACTTTATATTCTCACCCTCAGTTATAAATACCGGATACACCAGATCGTCAACACTCACTGATGTTTCCCGTACGAGACGCCGCATAGTCTCATTAACTCTTAATCTTCTCATGCGTACCATTTTGCATTTTCCTCCGTTTAAATTCTCTTAACATCTAAAAGTATATTATACCAGCATACTAATATTATAAGCTTAATGAGAGCTACAACCTCATCGCAGCATTTACTTACTGCATACCGCCTGCAACAGACCATCCACATCCTGAACAGACGCAATCACGTCAGCCTTTCTCCCATGTCCCGATAACTTCGCCGCAGTAATCTCACCTATACATACAGTCCTGATATTCTCCGGAAATGTCAGTCCTCTTTCCTTAAGCTCCTTAATAAATGCTTCCACTCCCGATGCACTTGCAAAGATAAGATGAGTAAGCTCATCAAGCCTGTTAATGTGATGTGTAGCACGTCCCTTCACATCATAGATATTCAGATAAGTAGATTCTGCATACCACTTATCCGTATATTCAAACAGTTCGGCACTCCCCTGTTGTGCTCTCGGAATCAATACCTTATCCTCATCTGTAAGCACACCTGTAAACTCCTCCAAAAATGTATGGACAGTATATTGTGAAGGTAGGAAATCAGCACTAAATCCATACTGTCTCAGTGTATCCTTTGTGCCGCTCCCAAGCACCGCGAATTTAACCGCAGATAATATTCTATAGTCCGCCCTCTCTTTATTAAATCTTTCAAAAAATAATCTCACTGCATTCTGACTTGTAAAAATGATCCACGAGTAGGTTATCAGTTCTTCTCCTTTAATGCCTCCACGAATGATCTCTGCCAGAGAATTCATACTCTCTTTATTGGGAACTACCTCCATGTCGCACACCGAAACAGCAGGTATCCCCGACTTAGAAAATGCATTACTTATCCTCCGGTATAAGGAATATGTAGCTGTAACTCCTACACGAATATCTGAAACTTTGTCAAATATATTATATGGTGTATCATCATTATCAGTATCGCCTACCCTACCATCTGTATATTCATCATTAGTATCGCACCCTCTGTCATCTGTATATTCATTATCATTGTCAAAGTTCCTGAACCCGTCAACTGCATTTCCTGCTTTACCGGAAATATATCTGTATTGCTTCGCCGCAGTATCTCCGATCACGATAACCGCAGGAGAGTTAAGCTTCGCCGCCTCCACCTTCCCTGCAATATCAGAAAGAGTACCTCTTACCTGTTTCTCATATATGGTAGTACCATCGCTGATAATAGCAGCAGGCGTTAAAGACGACTTTCCGTTAGCTATCAGATTATCCGCAATCGACTTCAGATTGGAAAGTCCCATCAGAAATACAAGCGTTCCCTCCTGTTTTGCGAGATTATGAAAATCCACTCCCGCAAGTGAATTGTCTATATTATACTCACCATCCGTAACTGATAAGTT
This sequence comes from uncultured Lachnospiraceae bacterium, assembly GCA_905235345.1. Taxonomy (GTDB): domain Bacteria; phylum Bacillota; class Clostridia; order Lachnospirales; family Lachnospiraceae; genus CAG-590. Next base: position 123 of record CAJOLO010000099.1, on the reverse strand, counting down.
ACCTTTCGTATGTCCTGTAATGACATGAAAACTCCTTGCCATCTCCCGATGGGTAACGGGAATTCCGGCACATTCCGGCACCGCAATGGCAGATGTGATTCCCGGTATCACCTCATACCCGAT
>CAJOLO010000098.1 GCA_905235345.1 uncultured Lachnospiraceae bacterium | reverse complement strand
TGAACTGGAAACCTTTTTTTATGAACATATTCTGCCATCACAAAAAAATCTGACACAGAAAAATGACACATTGAACAACTTATTACATGTCAAGGTGTTAGAACTAAAAAGTATTCTATATAGCAAACTACTCATAGCCGTCAATCAGAATATCGAAGTAAATATCGATATTCCCGACGACATCGATTCCGTCCCGATGGATCCGGTGGATTTGACCAGAATGCTTGGAATCTATCTGGATAATGCCATAGAAGCCAGTTTAGAAACCGAGCATCCGGTCATCAATTTCCATATGGGCAAAATAGGGCAGAATATCGTATTTATCATCTCAAACACATTTATTGATAAAGGTCTTTCCGTAACCCGGATGCAAAAAAAGGATGTAACCACAAAGGGGGAGGGACATGGCATCGGTCTGTCTTTTCAATGTGTCTGAAATATTGAATCGCTATGATAATATTTATCACGAAACCCTGATTGATAATGACCTGTTCATACAACAAATTCAAATAGGATAAACCTGTAACACTGACAACAATACCGGCGTAATTCCCCTAAAACAACTGTTCCATTGATTTTCTTACGGTTTCTCCGGTTATACAGCAACAAGCTTGTCACCAACCACATCAATTGTTATGATATCCTCTGCGCCTACACTCCCCTCCAATATCTTCTTTGCAACCAGTGTATCTACATTCTTCTGGAGGTAACGTTTAAGCGGTCTCGCACCATATACCGGATCATACCCATGCTCCATGATATATATTCTGGCTGCATCGGTAATATTAAGTGAAAGTTCTTTCTCCGAAAGTCTCTTATTGAGATCTCCCGCCAGAAGATTAATAATATTACCTATATTATCCTTGGTTAATGGCTTGAACATTATTGTCTCATCAAGACGGTTAAGAAACTCCGGTCTGAAATGCATTCTCAGCTCTTCCATGACCTTATTTCTCGCTTCCTCCGTAATCTCTCCTTTATCATTAATTCCATCAAGAAGGTATGACGAACCTATATTGGAGGTCATTATCAAAATGGTATTCTTGAAGTCCACAGTCTTACCTTTGGAATCCGTTATACGTCCGTCATCCAATACCTGTAAAAGTACGTTGAACACATCAGGATGAGCTTTCTCAATCTCGTCAAAAAGTACTACCGAATACGGTTTTCTTCTTACCGCCTCCGTAAGCTGTCCGCCCTCATCATATCCTACATATCCCGGAGGCGCTCCTATAAGTCTTGCAACGGAATGTTTCTCCATATACTCGCTCATATCAATACGCACCATATTCGCTTCATTGTCAAACAATGCCTGTGCCAACGTCTTGGCAAGCTCCGTCTTTCCGACACCCGTTGGTCCCAGGAAAAGAAATGAGCCAATAGGCTTTGTCGGATCCTTAACCCCTGCTTTGGAACGGATTATGGAATCTGAAACCAGTTCTACAGCCTCGTCCTGACCTACAACTCTCTCATGAAGTGCATCAGACAGATGCAGTGTCTTATTCCTCTCACTTTCAGTAAGCTTTGAAACCGGAATTCCTGTCCACTTAGATACTATTGCAGCAATCTCCTCCTCAGAAACATTCTCGTGCACCAGTGTATTTTCCTTATTAACCTGTTTTGACTCTTCCTCCTCTAATTGTTTCTGTAGTGAAGGAAGCTTACCATACTGAAGTTCAGCCGCCCTGCTTAAATCATAGTCATGTTTGGCTATCTGTATTTCATTATTTACCTCCTCTATCTGCTCCTTAATCTCCCGAACCCTGTCAACGCCCATTTTCTCATTATCCCAGTCAGCCTTCATTGAGGCAAATTTTTCACGAAGTTCTGCAAGTTCCTCCTGTAGTTTTTCCAGACGTTCTTTACTGAGTCTGTCCTCCTCATTCTTAAGAGCAGCCTCCTCTATCTCCAATTGCATCATTCTTCTCTGGATTTCATCCAATTCAACCGGCATGGAATCAAGCTCCGTCTTTATAAGAGCACACGCTTCATCTACAAGATCAATTGCCTTGTCAGGCATGAATCTGTCAGAAATGTAACGATTAGAAAGTGTCGCAGCTGCAACTATTGCACTGTCATTTATCTTTACCCCATGATATACCTCATATCTGTTCTTAAGTCCGCGAAGAATAGATATAGTATCTTCAACTGATGGCTCATTAACGGTCACAGGCTGAAAACGACGCTCTAAAGCCGCATCCGTCTCGATATATTTTCTGTATTCATCAAGTGTTGTGGCACCTATACAATGAAGTTCTCCCCTTGCAAGCATAGGTTTAAGCATATTACCGGCATCCAACGCACCGTCAGTCTTTCCGGCACCGACAATAGTATGAAGCTCATCTATGAACAAAATGATCTCGCCATCAGATTTCTTAATTTCATCAAGCACAGCCTTAAGTCTTTCCTCAAACTCACCTCTGTACTTTGCACCTGCAATCAACGCACCCATATCCAGTGCAAATATCTGTTTATCTTTAAGTCCTTCCGGTACATCTCCTCTTACAATCCTCTGTGCAAGTCCTTCAACCGCCGCTGTCTTACCGACACCGGGTTCACCGATAAGCACCGGGTTATTCTTGGTCTTTCTTGAAAGAATTCTTATTATATTACGAATCTCTGCATCACGTCCTATTACAGGATCAAGTTTCTGCTCTCTTGCTCTTTTAACAAGATCATATCCGTATTTCTCCAGACTGTCATATACCGCCTCGGGATTATCACTCTCAACACGCTGATTACCACGAACCTCAGCCAATGCCTTCAAAAATCTTTCCGTAGTAATTCCGTACCCCATAAAAAGCCCCTTAAGCGCCTTGTTAGGATATTTCAAAAGCGCCAGAAAGATATGTTCAACGGAGATATACTCATCCCCCATCTGTTTTGCTTCCTTCTCGGCATTAACAAAAGATTTCTGAAAATCCGAGCTGGTAAACAAATTACCCCCATTGACCTTGGGACGATATGCAAGCAGTCTCTCTGACTCTTTCATAAACTGAGTAAGATCAATATCCATCTTCTCAATCAACTTCACGATCAGACTCTCCTCTACGGTCAAAAGACTATACAAGAGATGTTCCTGATCTATCTCCTGATTATTATATTCATAGGCAAGCTTCTCACAATTCTCAACAACTTCAAGTGATTTCTTTGTAAATTTCTCCGCATTCATGACAAATCCCACCTTCCTCTATTCAATGCGTCCAACATATTCATTTCACTATGATGTCTTCTAATGACTAAACATACATTATCACACATTGTTAGCACTGTCAAGTGGTGAGTGCTAATATTGTCAGAAAATTTATCGGTAATTCCAAGCTACTGCAATAAAGAACACCTTCCTATGCTACGTCATTATCTGTCTTTAACCCGTTCTTTGCATCCATAATATTCTGTAAAGTTGTATCGGCAATCGCATTAAGGGCCTCCATCGTATAAAATCCCTGATGGGATGTTATCAGCACATTAGGAAATGCCAACAATCTCGCTGTAACCGAATGCTCCATAATTTCATCCGAACGATCTTCATACACATTGCCCGTCTCTTCCTCATATACATCCAGCCCGACGCCAAGGAATTTCTTAAGGCGGATTCCCTCAATCAACTCATTGGTATCAATCAGTGCCCCGCGGGATGTATTAACAAGAATGACTCCGTCCTTCATTTTCTTGATATTCTCTAAATTAATCATATGATATGTGGAATCCGTCAACGGACAATGCAAAGAAATAAGATCACTTTTTGCCAACAGTTCATCTAATGAAACATATTCCACAAAATCCTCCAATGACGGATTTTTATAGACATCATAGGCAATGACGCGCATTCCAAAACCTTTGCAGATTCTGCACATTGCCGCACCTATCTTTCCTGTTCCTACAATCCCCGCTGTTTTTTCATAGAAGTTGACTCCGCGAAGACCCTTTAAGGTATAGTCATTCTCCCGAACTTTGTTGTATGCTTTATAAAGTCTTCTGTTTACCGCAAGGGCCAATGCCATGGCAAGCTCTGCAACAGATTCCGGTGAATAACCTGGTACGCACTTAACTGCGATACCAAGTTCTTTGGCTTTATTAACGTCTACATTGTTATATCCGGCACATCGCATCAAAACAGTTTTCACTCCTCCATCATGAAGAATCTCAAGAGTTTCTGCTCCCACATCCGCACTTACAAATGCACAAATTGCATCATAACCCTTTGCCAGTGTTGCAGTTCTCGGTTCAAGTTCATGATCTATATATTCGATCTCTATCTCCGGATAATTCTCAAGAACAGGATCAAACGATTTCTTGTCATAAATTTTTGCTGCATAAAATAATACCTTCATTTTCTCTCCTTTATAATAACTATTTTTTATAGTCTGGTCAAAATTCTCAAACAGTAATCTTTCTTTTTCCGGTGCCGTTACTTTATCGGTCCTTTTATATGTTCATAAAACAAATCTGCTAAATCACAGAAATATAAATAATGATGCGTGTCTGCACACACATCATTATCAATAAAGTCTTGCACTAACATATTCCTTATTAAGAAAAGCCAATATTGCACTGTCGTTCCCCTCACTATTCTCCGGAACCTGAATCATTGCAATATTAACCTCTTTGTCGCTTCCGTCGGGTACAAAATATATGGAATATCCCGGATATGATGAGTCTTCACTTCTGTAGCAGCGAAGTTCCCCGATAGACGTCTTAACACTGGTCAATTCAGGCATATATATCACTCCCTCTCTAATAATGCAACTAAAAAAATTATATTGTATTTTGAATTAAAACGCAATATAAAATCAAAAAATTTCACGACATTTTACAATCTAATATGCCGTGAAATGATATACTATCAGCACATTTTTCTTATTAGTATTATATGCATGTTATCATACTAATAATACATTTCAAAGAGGTTAAGTTACAAAAAAAAATTCAAGAATTCTCTTGTGCTCTGCTACCTTACAACAAAAGTAAGCTTCCGTCTGATATATTCCTGTTCCGATGTTATTCTATATGCCCACCTTCTTGCACACATCTTTTAAACAACAGTTCTCGCAATCGGGCTTTGTTCTTGCCGTACACACCGCCCGTCCATGATATACAAGCCTGTGGCAGAAATCACTGCCCTCCTCAGGCGGCACAAGCTTCCATAAGGCCATCTCAACTTTCTTTGGCTCTTTGATCCCGTCAACCAGTCCGAACCTGTTGACAAGACGAATACAATGGGTATCTGTAACTATCGCAGGCTTTCCGAACACATCTCCCATTATGAGATTGGCACTCTTTCTGCCAACTCCCGGAAGTCTCAAAAGTTCATCGAAATCATCAGGCACATTGCCACCATATTCCTCATGCAGCATCTTCATACAGGCAGATATATCTCTTGCCTTGCTGTGTCCGAGTCCGCAAGGCTTAACGATTCGTTCTATATCTTCCACCGATGCTTGGGCAAGTGCCTTAGACGTCGGATATTTATCAAACAAGTCCTTAACGACAACATTAACCCGTGCATCTGTACACTGAGCTGCAAGTCTGACACTTACAAGCAGCTTCCATGCATCATCATAATCCAGTGTACAATCCGCATCCGGATACTCCTCTTTTAATAAATCAATTATTGCCAATGTCCTTTGTTTCTTTGTCATTAGTTTTCTCCTTATCCTCTGACATTTTATATGTTTACCCAATTTATTTCTGATTAACCACCACATCCCCGATATCCGTGGTAATTGTAAATCTGCTGCTATTCTTTGCATCGCCTGAAAGAATCGCCTCCTCAGAATAATGCTTCTTGTAATTCTTACCATCGACTTCTACATCACCTATGTCTGAAGAAAAATCCGTTGCAAAGTTAAACAGATCAGCTACACCCTCAACTTTTACATCACCCGTATCATTCACGATATTTATATTACATGCAGGAAATACATATTGGCAATCCATAAGCTTAATATCTCCTGTATTATCCGTTATTTCGGCATTTTCAAGCACACATTTTGTAAGTTTAATATCACCTGTATCCGCCTTGATCACCGTACTTCCCAGCTCACAATCATTAAGCTCTGCATTGCCTGTGTCACCGGATATTTCTGTCTTTGTAAATGAACATTCCGTAAGTTCCGAATTTCCCGTGTCTACGGAAAAAGTTAAACTTTCACCACCAACGCCTGACATTTTCAAATCTCCGGTATCTAAATTAATGTCAAATATACTTCCACTGATATTATTAATTGTAACATCACCGGTATCCGTGCTTATCTTTACTTCACGAAATGTTGTTTCCGGCACAGTCAGAGTCATCTTACATTTTACACTGC
>CAJOLO010000097.1 GCA_905235345.1 uncultured Lachnospiraceae bacterium | reverse complement strand
TGCAAATCCCTGCGCATCCTCGCGGAGCGTATATCTCAGACGGAGATTGAACCCCGCCTGAGACAAGTTTCCTGCCCCCGCCTACGCTTTGCTTAGAGGTGGGGGTCATCTCTGTCTGAGATATTTCTGTTCGCAATCAATGTTATTTACTTAAGGTTTTTCTTTCCCTCATCCGTCAGCAAATCAAAGATTTGCTGCCACCTTCCCCCTTAGGGGGAAGGCTCATATGATACCGGTTTACGTTAAATATAATCCAACAATGTCTTCTTAATAACACTACTGGTAGTAGCCAGAGCAGATTCATATACAAGCTCCGCCTGATACATCTCGATAGCAGCCTCTTCAGTCTCAACATCCTCGTTAGATGACTTAAGTTCCCTGAAGTTTGCATACTGCTCGGTAACTCGGGTCTCTATAAGCTCCAGCTTAGAATATGTTGTTCCGACTTTAGCCTGAACAGCGCTCACCGTCTCCATAAAATTCTGGAAATTAGTCATATTATTTCCGAACAGCTTCTGCATATTCTCACGCTTCTGTGCGAGCTCCACATCCGCATCGGAAAGCATCTTATCAAGCTGTTTCATCGCATTGGGATTATTCTTATACTGCGGATCCTCCTTAAGCTCCTTAAGTCTCGAAATCGTATCTTCAACGTCAAGAACACTCTGAACGGAATTCGAAAGATCATCTATCTTATTACCCATATCATGCAATATAAAATCTTTGCCCTGGGCATTCACTGTAATATACTGACTGAAATTAACCTCATATTGTATAGGTTGTCCTTCCTCATCCACAGTGAATTCGGTTTTCTTAATTGTTCCGTCAGATTGAAGTGCACTCTGGGTACAATTAAAATACATCTCCGGTCTGAGATCTCCGACAGCAAACTGCGACTTATTATAGTTAACATCAATGCTCTGTGCATTTTTCACCGAATTATATAAATTCTTTCCGAAAATCAGTTCTCCCGTTTCCGGAATATAATTAACTCCTCCGTCGGTTACATCATAATATGTTGCTGTATCAGCCACAGACTTGATAACCGGCGTGAGCATGGTCGTGCTCCCGTCAGCATTTTGCACATTTATAGTAATATCTGCATTCCCTTTATCAAGATCACTATATGCCAGTCTCAGTTGGTATACTGAATTAGTACTGGGGGCTGTATATGTTTCCGTACCTGTCAATATATCATTAATTGAATCGGCATTGACCTCATTGAGCACCACCGTCTTACCGACGAATTTAGCAGGGTCGATACTTTCATTAATATTATAAGAAAGTCCCTCCTTGGCTGCACTATCCTGAAATATAAGATTAGTCTCTGTCTTATATCCGGAGAACAGATATCTTCCGGCATAAGTCGTACCGCCCTCACGATATATAGCATCCTTAAGTTCCTGAAGCTCGTCTATTATAGTGTGTCGATCTTTTGTCTGAAATGTATCCTGAGCACCCTGCTCACAATAATAATACACATCCTGCAGTCTGTCATACACATTCTGAATGGATGTCTGTGTTGTATCAAGCCACGACATAGCATCCGGTATATTCTTGTTCTTATACTGATCCAATTGATCAACCGTTGTACGGAGCTTAAGTGCACGGATCGCAATAACCGGATCTTCTGATGGTGCCGATATCTTCTTACCTGTAGTGACCTGATTATTAAGATTATCAACGCGCTGCATTGATTTCTGCATATTCCTGAGTGACCCGCTTGTCACCATCTGATTCGTAACTCTCATAATACATTCTCCTATCCGGTCAATCCTTTAACCTCACTTATTAATCGCTCATCCTTGAAGCAATCTTTTACTTCCAGGTGTTATCAAATTCCGGTCTGATTTATCAGCTTATCATACACCTGATTAAGAATTGATATAACCTTACTGGCCAGATTATATCCGTTCTGATACATAACAAGACTGGCAGCTTCTTCATTGGTGTCAACAGACGATACAGACTGTCTCTGCTTATTGATTACAGTTGATACCTCATCCATATTTTTAGAAAATGATTCATACTTGGAAATATCCACCGCCTGAGATGTAGTTATAGCCTGCAGAAACTGTGTAGGGGTTCCCTGAGAGTACATACTTCGGTCGCTCATTCCGGCTATCACTTTATCAAGCACCCCTTTAGCCTCTTTATTACCCTGTTCAATGTCAGATTGATATGACACCACAAGTTTATTCTGGTCTTTAACTATATCCTGATTCAATGACCAATTAAGTGCAGTCAGTCTGTAATATGCGGAGTCCGAAGACTTAAGCGTTGTGGGGAGCACAATGTCTCCATTGGCATCTCTTGTTGTGATAGCAAAATCCTTACCTTCGACATCAGGTGCCGTGAAGAAATCAAGTCCTGCTTCACCGTTAGCGTCCGCACCACTTGTGAACAGATCATTCATGTAATTGGAAAATGTTCTTACAAATTCATTAAGTTCTGTCATGTAATAAGGTATTCCCATGCAGTCAATCTTCTCACCCATAGATGCTTCTTTCCCGATATCATATGCTGGATTGAGATCGGCAGGAATCCTTCTTCCATCCTCGCCCTGCATCGTTAGATTGGTAAAAGTAAATGATACAAGATTATGATCCGCATCATAATTCGCTTCAAAGCCATCATAATAATAATCTCTGCAGTTAAGTGTGATCATTCCCTCCGGCGGAAGATTAAGCTTATCCTCCGATAATGGTGTGGAAAGCTCAACAACTGCACTGGCCGGTGTTCCCGTGGTCATAGAGGTTATAGTTCCGGAAAACGGATTATAATTATTACCGTCTCGTACCTCCATCAGCCCTTTAATTCTTCCTGTAACATTATCACTGTTAAAGTTAAACTTCTCTCCCAATGTTCCGTTTAATCCTGCCCAATATACATCATATAATCCGTCTATATCATTCTGGTTAACTTTCTCCTGTCTTGCGGCAACCTTAAGCTGCTTACATTCCATCTCGTCAACAAGAACCGTATTACCTATTCTTACCTCATACCTACTTGCTCCCGACTTGGTAGCATCCTCCCCAAGACCATATGTAATCGGAACCTCTGTCACCGTAACATTGACAAGCTCCGAGAGCTGGTCTACAAGAAGCTCTCTCTGGTCTCTAAGGTCGTTGGCATTGCCCCATCTGGTCTCAATATTCATAATCTGCTGATTGAGACTATATATCTGTGAAGCTATTGAGTTAATTGTATCAACATGTACAGCCACCTCATTATTGATATCACGCTGTGTGTTCTGATAATTAGTCGCTGTCTCTTTAACGAGATCCACAAAATTACCCATTGACTGAATGAATTGTGTACGATATGTAGCATCTGAAGGACTGGATGAAAGATCCTGCATGGCACTGCTAAGCTTCGATAACAATTTGGTATATCCGGTCTCGGACTGCATCTCGTTCAGATACGTCTGAAGCTGTGTTATCTGTTCCCTCTGTGCTTCATATTCACTATACTTAGACTCTGCAGCACGATACTTGGTATCATAATATACATTACGCTGCTGTTCGATACCGGTCATCTCCACGCCTGTACCCATCATTCCATAAGCACTGTTAACACGAATCGGCACAGAAGCTTTTGAATTAACTGTCTGTCTGGTATATCCCTTTGCATCTGCATTGGATATATTATGTGCTGTTGTATTAAGGGTTGCCTGGTAATAATTAAGTCCTGACATTCCCGTATTCAATCCCAAAAATGTTGACGGCATATAAATCCCTCCCGCTGCAAATATGCATTTTACAATACTTCGATACAATCAATCCGGCATTTGCCGTAATAACCTGCTAACTTACATATCGACAATACTCACTCTTTACTTAATAGCTGAATATCGTTAAGACACGCTTTCGATATACTGCGAACCGCTGGCACGCATTAAGCACCGGTTCTGTCATCAGCCCAGTTTTGTAATCAGATGCTCCACCATCTCCGAAACAACCGAGAAATATCTGGATGCTGCATTAAAGCCCTGCTGGAACCTGATCAGATTAGAGAGTTCCTCATCAGTAGAAACACCTACCACGGTCTGTCTTTGATTTTCAAGTTCTGTAACCGACTTGTTCTGAGATTCGGCAATTCCGTTATATGTACTTCCTTTATTGGCAAAATCCCCGATAAATTCCTTATAATATCCCATAAAATCATTGGTCACAAGGCTGTTAGGTCCAAGAGTGGCAAAATCCTCATCCCATACATGAATCAACCTGTCCGCAACATCCTGCAATTCCTCATTCTGAAGATTAGTGAGCGGCATGAGACTGGGATTCTTGATAAGATCATTGTTAACCTTAAGATTGCCGAGAGTATACATGGAAAAATAGTTATCCGGATCCTCAGGAATATATTCTCTTACCTGCTGCGTTGTCCCGTCTGCCAATGTTACGGTAACTTCATCTGCATATCTTGATACATTATTACGAACAAATAATTCTGTCCCCTGCTCTTGATTATTCTGTCCCATACCATATCCGGCTTTTTCAGTGTCAAGAACTGTCATTGTAGAACCGTCATCTAAAGTAATCTCCTTATTGGGGCACAATATATCATTGATTTTAGTAACTATTCCATGTATCAATTGATCGAACTGTGCAATAATATTATTGACTGTATACGGCTCCAGATACGAATTATAATAGTCTCTTTTCTTGGAAAATACAGCGTAATCATCCTGATATTTTTCATAATCGGTCTGATATTGCGTAACGGCATCCTGATACTCCACATCAGTTTCATAATCAGCTCTGTTCGGTCTAAGCGGCATCTCAGGCGCAACAGGAATATCTGTATAATTCGCCACAAAATCACCTCGTGACATGATAATTCCTTTAAGCGATCCCACATCCGTGCCTGCATCTGCATCAGGCACTCTTGCCAATGTTATTGCCGCATTCGTATCCCATACAGGATCATTGCTCTTAATATGCTCACCATGTACATTAAATAACGGATCTGCCAGTTTCTTATCTCCGCCATCATTCCATATGGGAATATAATAATCACAAGTATCACTTACCGGTCTTACATCCAACTGATACACTTTATCCATACTTACCAGACAACGATGCTCTATGTATACATCAACGCCGGAATCTGCATTTTCCCTATAGCTTACCGAAACAAGACCTCCGAGCTCATCCAAAAGTGCGTCCCTCTGATCTCTGTAATCATTGGCACTTTCTACACCCGACGCCTCCACCTTGACTATCTTTTCATTGAGCTCATATATCTGATTACCAATCTCATTAATCCTGTCAACCTGATCCTTAATCTCAGTATTCAGGTTCTTCTGATAATTAGTAAGCTGCTTATAGATTTCATTAGCCTGATCAACAAATGCAACCGCACTTGCAATATAAGAGCTTCTTGTTACGATACTGTTGGATTCCTTCTGCAGCTCTTGAGCAGATGACCAAAGATTCTGCATATATGTACGGAAGTCACTGCTTTCCAACTCTCCGAAATAATTCTCAACCTCCGCAACCACATCATACTTAGTCTGATAGAACTGTTCTCTTCCCAGTTCATTACGATATGCTTTATCAACAAATCTATCTCTTACAAGCCTGACATCCGCTATTCTCGTTCCGAGTCCTTCCTGTTTCTTTCCTATGGGAGTATTGCCTATATTGGTATAAGAAAGGTCGGTAAGAAGCACCTGCTGTCTGGAGTAGCCCTCAGTTCCCGCATTGGTAATATTATGTGCAGTTGTATTAAGTGCATATTGACTGGCCTGCATGCCCGTCGCACCAACATAAAAATTCCCCAATGTAGTTGCCATATACGTCTCTCCTCTCTATATATAAGTTCCATTAGGTGATTGCGAAACTCTTGTTTATATCTTCAGGATTGTACATATTATACAGTTCCATCACAGGCACGCTTTCGCTGCTTGTCGCACGCAGCGGTACAT
>CAJOLO010000096.1 GCA_905235345.1 uncultured Lachnospiraceae bacterium | reverse complement strand
GCTACAGATAGGAGATGACAATTATGAACATAAAAAACATTCCTGTAATATTAGCTTCCGCATCACCAAGACGCAGAGAACTTATGGAACAGGCCGGATTTTCATTCACGGTAAAAACTTCATCCGCCGACGAAACCTCAACAGAGAAAGTTCCCGAAAAACTTTGTGAGAATCTTGCCCTGTTAAAAGCTAACGAGGTATATAAAAATATAAAAAATGAATATAAAGATAAGGAATTTATCGTAATCGGTGCCGATACGGTGGTATATTATGACGGCGAGATTCTCGGCAAACCCGAAGATGAACAGGAAGCCTTTGATATGCTGACAATGCTTTCCGACCGCACGCACCAGGTATATACCGGTGTATGCGTAATATACAGAAGCAGCCTCGGTAAGCAGATTGAACTCTTCCACGAGAAAACCGATGTCACTTTCTATCCCATCACAAGCTTTGAGATCAAAGATTATATTAAGACAGGGGACCCTCTCGACAAAGCAGGGGCTTATGGTATTCAGGGACCATTTGCCATCCATATAAGAGAAATAAACGGTGACTACAATAATGTAGTAGGACTTCCGATTGCAAAGCTCTACCAGACTCTTAAAGGTATGGATCTTATTTTATAATGCAGACTACTAATTACTTAAAGCAAGCGAAACCACTATTACGTGTTTTCAAGAACGCCTTATGCGTTCCTGCTGCGTAATGCCATTAAGCCGTCACTTATTCATAGTCTGTCAGTTCTGCTTTCAAGGAACTCTCTGACAGACTCGTTGGCACGTTCTATCTCAAGCTTTAAATCCCTGGCAGAGATTACCATACAATTCTGTCCTCTGGTTATAAGCTGCACAAGTCCGTCTGATGTGGCCACCGTTACCTGATATTGCTTTGCAATCTTATGTGTCAACTGTTCTATATATGAATCTGCCGTCTGGGCTTCCTTAGTGTACACCACATGAATATTGTTATAATCAAAGAATTCACCAATATTGCCCTTTACCTTATAGGCATCAAATACCAGTATGACCTCACATCTGACAAATGCCTGATAATTACACAGTATATCCATAAGTCTGTTTCTGGCACCATCCAGATTATTATCGACCAGCTCTTTCAACTCATCCCATGCATGAACAATATTATACCCGTCAACTATAAGGTACTTAGTTCCGTTATTATTTCTCTCTTTCCCTTTATAACCGGTATTTATCTGAGGTTTTGTTTTCTTATAAACATGCTTTGACGCCTTCTCATTGGCATGCGATGTCTTATTGATTATAGCATTGATCTGTTCCTCATCAATAGAGTAATCAACGACTCCTCTTCCGTTTACAGTATTATTAGCATAAATACTATCCTTTTTTTCCGAATCATCTTTGGTAAGACAGGACTCAACATGCATATTCTCTTTCACTTCATACCATGGAATAATGGTACCTGCTCCATGACTGCAGAATACGGAAGAACTGGGATTATCTGTATCTGCGTCAGGATCATATGAAATTCCTGCTATAACCTCTTCAGAATTATGACATATATCGTAGCCTTTGACAGTACAGGTAAGCTTACCTCTGCCTTTTGTGTAGGAATTGACCTCAATCTGATAATCTCTCATAGTTGATACGGGGGCACTGCCTGTAAGTACTGCTCTATCTTCATATATCTCAGGCGGTTCCGTCCTTCCACACATCTCTTCAATATCAGTCATTGCACGTCCCACATTGACTGAAGGGATCTCCAGGCGGAACTCATAATACGGTTCAAGCAACACATTATCCGCCTGCATAAGTCCCTGCCTTACAGCACGATATGTAGCCTGCCTGAAATCGCCACCCTCCGTATGTTTTGTGTGTGCTCTTCCACCCGTAACCGTAATACGCATATCCGTTATCGGCGAACCTGTCAGCACTCCTATATGCTCTTTTTCTTCAAGATGTGTCAATATGAGATTTTGCCAGTTTCTGTTAAGTTCATCCGTACTTACATCTGTGATAAACTGCAAACCGCTTCCTCTCTCTGCCGGCTCCATTTTCAGATGAACCTCCGCATAATGTCTTAGTGGTTCAAAATGTCCCACTCCTTCCACCACATCTGCAATGGTTTCACGATATACTATGCTTCCCTCTCCAAATCTGACATCCACTCCGTATCTCTCAGATATCATATGTCTGATAATCTCAGTCTGTACTTCTCCCATCAGTGTTACCTGAATGGAAGACGTTTTCTCCTGCCAGGTTACATGAAGTTCAGGTTCTTCCTCTTCCAGCTCCCTAAGTTTATTAAGCATTACATTCCCATCAACATCCTCAGGAAGCTCCAATGAGTATGTAAGCACAGGCGAAAGTGTTGCCACGCCATTCATAAGTTCGCTTCCAAGCCCCTGTCCCGGATGTGTATTAGTAAGACCTGTAACTGCGATTATCTGACCCTTTTGGGCTTTTGCAATCGTTTCATACTTCTCTCCGGAATATATTCGGATCTGATTTACTTTTTCCGACTCTTCTTTCATCTCATCCGTGCAAATCACATCTTTGACATTCAATATTCCCCCGGTAACCTTCATATACGTAAGGCGCTCACCTTTGGTATCTCTTGCTATTTTGAATACTCTCGCTCCAAAATTCTCTGACTTAACATTATCCGAGGTAATACTACCATTCTCATATATTGACTTATCATCTTCAAAAGAATCTGTATTCTTCGCATTATCATATTCGGAAAAATCCACATCTTTGGTAAATGATGTTATGATGTCCAGAAATTCTTTTACCCCGTAAAGCTTCAATGCCGAACCGAAGAAACACGGAAACAGCTTTCTCTGTGCAATAAGTTCTGTTATCTTATTATCCGTTATCTTCCCGCCGTCCAGATAGCTTTCTAACAAATTTTCATCACATACAGCGACCTGCTCACAAAAATCAGACGGATAATCTTCATACCGCGTCATCTCATCATCATATAACATTGAGAAATCAACAAATCCATCACCTAACTCACTTGTAAGCTGTGCGAATATCCTTTCCTTATCAGTACCTTCCTGATCCATCTTGTTGACAAATATAAATGTGGGAATATTATATCTTTTCAAAAGCTTCCAAAGAGTAAGCGTATGTCCCTGAACTCCGTCAGCGCCACTTATTACTAGAATTGCATAATCCATTACCCAAAGTGTCCGCTCCATTTCAGCCGAAAAATCCACATGTCCCGGAGTATCTAACAGCGTGATCACTTTGTCACCATACTCTATGACCGCCTGCTTTGAAAAAATAGTGATTCCGCGCGAACGCTCCTGCTCATCAGTATCAAGAAAAGCATTCTTAGAATCCACTCTGCCCAGTTCCCTGATCATGCCGCTTTCGAACAGTAATCCCTCTGATAAAGTTGTCTTGCCCGCATCAACATGGGCCAATATTCCTACCGCAATATGCTTCATAAATTTATTATCCTATCCTAAAGAATATATTTTGTATGTTTTCCCCAAAATCCATGCATCTTATTTATATATTAATTACAATTATATTAAATTATATCACAACCACTGGAACGAACAAACGTTTTGTGATATAATAAAGAAAATGTATACCAGACAGAAGAAAAGACTTAATTTTAAGGCAGGATGTGGTACTATGAACGGATTACTAATTGCAATCATGATAACGGCTACTTTGATGATTATTTCATATTGTGCTGCCGGTATTACCAGAAAGCCAAAGCTTAAGATTATTTTTTCAGCTTGTATGCTTATTCTTATTGCCCTTCTTATAATCACATGGATATACAGTATAATAACACATCAACATTCAATAATTCTTCTGGTTCTTGCCATAATATTCATAATCTTACACAGGTTGGCATAGTATTTCCGGAATAAACTTAAACGAAAGCATATTATGTAAACTCACTCATAATATGCTTTCATCACATTTAACATCAGTACTTATATGAAAATCCCACTCCGAAAAAGCTTATTATTCCCAACTTGTATGAAAGAATCGTGAATCTTCTTCCGGCTTTATATACTCTACTGTCTTACCTTAATATGCACTTCTCTAAGCTGCTGTTCCGTAATCTCAGAAGGTGCACCACACATAAGATCCTGTGCATTACCGTTCATCGGGAATGGAATCACCTCACGGATATTCTCCTCATTTCTAAGAAGCATTATCATACGGTCAACACCCGGTGCCATACCTGCATGCGGAGGTGCTCCGTACTGGAATGCATTATAAAGTGCTCCAAACTTCTCCTTTAAATCATCCTCTGTATATCCCGCAATTTCAAATGCTTTGACCATGATATCAATATTGTGGTTACGAACCGCACCTGATGAAAGCTCAATACCGTTACATACGATATCATACTGATAAGCAAGTATCTCCAAAGGATCCTTTTCATTCAATGCCTCTAAGCCTCCCTGTGGCATTGAGAACGGATTATGGGTAAAGATTATCTTCTTACTCTCCCTGTCATACTCATACATAGGAAAATCATTGATATAGCAGAACCGATATGCATTCTTCTCAAGCAAATCAAGACGATTAGCAATCTCTGTTCTTAACTGTCCCGCATATGAAGCTGCCAGTTCCTCCACATCGGCAATAAAGAAGATGGTATCACCCGCCGTAAGTCCTGCAAGATCTCGTATCTCAGTCTTCATGTCCTCAGGAATGAACTTATCAATAGGACCCTTATAGCTCATATCCTCCAACACTTCAAGATATCCAAGACCACCCATACCGATTGACTGTGCATATTTCAACAATTTCTCATGCTGCCCTTTACTAAGCTTAGCATGGACATTAATTGCACGAACAGTCTTATCATGGAACGGTTTAAATGTGCATCTCGAAAAGAATTCACTCACATCAATGATTCTAAGCGGATTTCTCAGGTCCGGCTTGTCAGTACCAAACTCAAGCATTGCCTGTTTGTAGCTGATGACAGGGAACGGTGCAGCTGTAATCTCTGCACCTTCCGGTGCAAACTTCTTAAATGTCTCATATAAGACCTCTTCACCAACCTTAAACACATCTTCCTGGGTAGCAAAACTCATCTCGAAATCAAGCTGATAGAATTCTCCGGGACTTCTGTCAGCTCTCGCATCTTCATCACGGAAGCATGGAGCGATCTGGAAATACTTATCAAAACCTGACACCATAAGCAACTGCTTATATTGCTGAGGTGCCTGCGGAAGTGCATAGAACTTACCCTTGAACTTTCTTGAAGGCACAACATAATCTCTTGCCCCCTCCGGTGATGAAGCACAAAGGATCGGTGTCTGAATCTCTAAAAATCCCATATCTGTCATCTTCTGTCTTAAGAAGCTGATAACCTTGGAACGGAAGATCATATTATCCCTCACCTTAGCATTTCTAAGATCGAGATAACGATACTTAAGTCTTACATCTTCTCTCGTCTCCTTAGACGTCATTACTTCAAAAGGAAGCTGACTATATACCTTACCAAGCACTTCTACTTTATGTGCCTCTAATTCAATCGTTCCTGTAGGAATCTTAGGATTATATGTCTCCTCATCTCTGTGCTCAACGACACCCGATACACTGATACAATCCTCACGTGCCAAACCTTCAAGAAGAGTTGTGTCCCGCATAACCACCTGCATAACACCATACATATCTCTAAGATCAATAAATGACACACCGCCATGATCTCTTATGTTCTCAATCCATCCGGCAAGCGTAAGCTCTGCGCCCACATCCTGTTCACTCACATTGTCAAGTGTTCTGTTACGGTAAATGTTGTTTGTGTTCATAACGTTCTCCTTTTCAATACTCTTTCAGTTTAGGTAATTGCGAAACTTTTGTTTAGATTTTCAAGATTGTACATATTATACAGTTCCATCACAGGCACGCTTTACGCAGCGGTACTAAATTCGCAGTAAGCTGCTCATTAAGTACCGGCGGCTCCAAAGCACCTGTTTATGGAATCTGTACAATATGTACAATCCAATATACTATATTAATGAGTTTCGCAATCGCCTAATTCTTTCAGTTCAATAGCATTAGAAAGCCCGCCCTAAGCGAACATCCTTAATTTCGCTCAGGACGGGCATATATTCCCGCGGTACCACCTGAATTACTGTCAGATATAAAGTCAATTCAAAGAACCTGCTCCTAACTGAGTTAATCCTCTATAATAGTTATATCAAATACAGTCTCTCATCGGTTTATTCAAACCTTACTGATAACGGTCAGTCTCCGGCGCACCTACTTATCATATAAAACCATTAATATTCATAATACGATACATGTTTCCGAAAAATATCTCAAGAAATTACTCACTAATAATTCTACACTTATCTGCAATGAATATTAACTATGATGTTCAACTTGCGGCTGGTAAAGTGTTATTCATATAGATTCACTCTATGGGGTTCCCACTGTCTCCCACTCACTGTAAGCGATAATCCATACTACTTCTCTTTGTCATAGCCTTTCTTATATAATCGTAAACATTATATAGTATGTATTTTTTAATGTCAACTGATTATTTAAACATCATTTCAATAATTTAACCCGGCCGAGGTTCTTTCCCCGACCGGGTTATACTTTTATCGGACATTTATAATATCCGTCACAGCATAAATATCAATCAGCTATCGATTATTTCAGATATTTCTTCAGCTGCTTAGATGTCCAGGTTCCGTCATCAATACGAACAAGAAGTCTGGTATAATA
>CAJOLO010000095.1 GCA_905235345.1 uncultured Lachnospiraceae bacterium | reverse complement strand
AAAAGAGACCGTTTTAAAAGAGTAATTTCTTTTTTTGAAGGATTTGTAATATTGGCAATACACACTGTTATGTTTGCGTATCTGTGGTATGGATTTTATCAGAAGCAATTAAAGATACCGTTCTTCAGGCGTGGCGACTGGGCAGTGATTGGTTTCTATGCTCTGATAATGTATCTTATAACGAGTCTTTATGGCGGATTTAAGATAGGATATCTGAGATTAATGGATGTATTATATTCACAACTGCTTGCTCTTGCAGGTACTAATATAATTGCCTATCTGCAGATATGTCTTATAAGCCGGGAGTATCTTACGGTGAGACCGCTTGCGATAATGACAGTGATACAGGTTATTGTCATACTGGTATGGGTGTTTATATGTAAGACCTTATACGCTTTCTTATATCCGCCAAGACAGATGCTGCTTATATATGATGACCGTTCGCCTAAGGAGATATTGGACAAGCTGGGAACAAGAAAGGATAAATACAACATATGCGATATCATGCAGTTAGATGAAGGACTTGACAATATCTGTGACAGTCTTGATGAATATGAGGCAGTATTGATATATGATATACCTGCTTATGAGAGAAATATTATATTAAAACGTTGCTTTGACCTGTCCGTAAGAACTTATGTGACACCTAAGCTTTCGGATATTCTGCTTATGGGATCTGACAGCATTCATCTGTTTGATACGCCTCTTCTCTTATCGAGGAATAAAGGTCTTACAGGAGATCAGCTGGTATTTAAGAGGATACTTGATCTGGTCTTAACCATACCGGTATCAATCATTTTCTTGCCGTTGTTTCTGGTAATAGCTATCCTGATCAAGGCATACGACGGAGGACCGGTGCTATATTCACAGGAACGACTTACCGAGGATGGCAGGATATTCAGGATATATAAGTTCAGAAGCATGAGTATTGATTCGGAGAAGAACGGAATTCAGCTGGCACAGAAGGGAGACAGCAGAGTCACTCCTGTGGGTAAGGTGTTAAGAGCCTTACATTTTGATGAGTTTCCTCAATTGATAAATATTATAAAAGGAGACATGTCTCTGGTGGGACCGCGTCCGGAACGTCCGGAAATCGCAGCGAAATATCAGGAGATAATACCTGAGTTCAATTTCAGACTTAAGGTGAAGGCCGGACTTACAGGTTATGCACAGGTGTATGGTAAATACAATACCACGCCGTATGATAAGCTTAAGTTAGATCTGACATATATAGAGAATTATTCCCTTTGGTTAGACATCAAGCTGTTGCTTTTGACATTTAAGATATTATTCCAGAAGGAGAATACAGAGGGAATTGACCTTGACCAGACAACGGCAGTTAAGAAGAATACTTATAAAGATAGCGGAAATTAGTAGTGTTAGTGACAAAGAATAGGAGGATTTGTAATGGAAGGCAGTAATGTTTACGGTGTAGTATTGGCAGGCGGAATAGGAACCCGTATGGGCAATGTGGAGAAACCCAAGCAGTTCATGGAGATCGGCGGAAAGCCTATCATTATTCATACAATTGAAAAGTTCGTGATGAATCCGCAGTTTGATAAGATACTGGTACTTTCACCCAAGCAGTGGATTAAACATACTGAAGATCTTATTAAGAAATATATACCGAACGTTAAGAATGTTGTGGTGATAAGCGGTGGTGCAACGAGAAATGAAACAATAATGAATGCAATTGCCTATATTGATGAACAGGGAAGCCTCAATGAGGATACGATAATTGTAACACATGACTCGGTAAGACCATTTGTTACACACAGAATTCTTGAGGAGAACATAAAATATGCGAAGGAGTTCGGGGCATGTGATACTGTGGTTCCGGCCACGGATACGATTGTTGAGAGCAGGGATAACCAGCTCATAACATCGATTCCGGACCGGTCTAAGATGTATCAGGGGCAGACACCCCAGTCATTCCGTGCGAAGCATCTGAGAGAACTTTATGAGGGATTAAATGATGAGGAGAAGGAGATACTGACTGATGCGTGCAAGATTCTTGTGATTAAGGGCGAGAAGGTGCACCTGGTTGAGGGCGAGGAGTCCAATATTAAGATTACTTATCCGTATGATCTGCGTGTTGCGGAGTCGCTACTTGCAGAGTGAGACCGCTAAAGCGGTCGCAAATCCGGCGCCAAGTCGCGCTCGCGAGACTTGAATGGGAAAGAGCTTAAGTTAGTGATATTGGGTTAGAGTAAAACAGGAGGTATATAAGATGCTTAGTGCAGTATATCAGTTAAAACGCCCCAGGCAGTTCGAATTAGTATATAAGGATATTACAATAGATGATAAACATATAATAGTAAGACCTACACATCTTTCAATATGTAATGCGGATCAGAGATATTATCAGGGAATCAGACCGCAGGAGATATTAAAGAAGAAGCTTCCTATGGCACTTATTCATGAAGCTATCGGAAGGGTTGTATATGATCCGACCGGAGAGTTTAATGTTGGTGATCACGTGGTCATGATTCCGAATCTCCCGTCTGAGGAAGATCCGGTAATTGCGGAGAATTATCTTAGAAGTTCAAGATTTCGTGCCAGCGGTACGGACGGATTCCTCCAGGAGTATATCCAGACCACTAATGACAGACTGGTTCTGCTTCCTGAAGGGATTAATTATACAGTGGCTGCATTTACCGAACTGGTAAGTGTAAGCATGCATTCGATTTCCAGATTCATGGCGACAGCGAATGAGAGAAGAGCCAGAATCGGTGTGTGGGGAGATGGAAACTTAGGATATATTACATCGCTTCTGCTTAAGACGATGTATCCTGATACAGAGGTATATGTATTCGGGAAGAATGAGGCTAAACTTCAGGACTTTACATTTGCCGACGGATGTTATCAGATAAGCCAGGTACCCGATGATTTTTCAATGGATCATGCCTTTGAATGTGTCGGTGGAGGCGGTTCCCATAAGGCAATCAATCAGATAATAGACTATATCAATCCTGAGGGAACGATAGCAATACTTGGCGTGTCGGAGGAGCTTGCACCGATCAATACACGAATGGTTCTGGAAAAGGGACTTAGAATTGTGGGGAGCAGCAGGAGCGGAAGAAGCGATTTCGTAAATCTTATCAATCTGTATAAGGAGAAGCCTGAGGTTTGCGATTATCTTGAGAATATAGTGGGTGAACAGATAGTTGTCCGTGAGCTCCGTGATATAGCAAGGGCATTTGAGAAAGACAGTCACAAGCTTATCGGAAAGACAGTGATGGTCTGGGAGAAGTAAGGATTACACACATCAAGCAGACATCATGCCTGCGATGGAACTATATAATATGCAAGATTAATAAGATGTAAACCGGAGTTACGCAATCCGGTACAGCGTTTGTAAAATTACAATAACCGGAAAGCTGAGAATGGATATGGATAATATAGAAGTATCGGTGGTTATACCGGTATATAATTGTGAGAAGTATATAGCGGCTGCACTTTCCTCTGTGAAAGAACAGAAGACAAAGTGGGAATGTATAATCATTGACGATTGCTCAACGGACGGTACGGCAGGACTTATTGAACCCTTTTTAGAGGATACAAGATTTCGGTATGTGCGTAACGAAAGCAATATGGGAGTTGCAGCGGGAAGAAATCTCGGAGTAAGTCTGGCTCAGGGCAGATATGTGGCGTTTCTTGATGGTGATGATTACTGGACAGCCGATAAATTAGAAAAGCAATATAGACTGATGGAAGATAAGCAGGCCGTAATAAGTTCGACAGGAAGGGAACTGATGGATGAAGACGGTTCGCTTTCGGGGCGTATTATCGGAATTCCTGAGATTATATCGTATAAGAAGCTACTTAGGAGTAATGTTCTTAATACCTCAGGTGTTATGGTCAGAAGGGATGTCATCTTAAGATACCCCATGTCGCAGGATCATTTACATGAGGATTATATTACATGGCTGATGATATTAAGAGAGTATGACAGTGCATATGGAATAAATGAGCCGCTTCTGAAATATCGTGTAGTAAAGGGGTCAAAATCATCAGATAAATTAAAATCTGCGAAGATGACCTATGGAGTATACAGATATATGGGATACAGCAGATTGAGAGCATTATATTATTTCTGTTTTTATGCGGTTCATGGTGTGCTCAAGTATATGTGATTTAAATTTTTATATATTGTACTAAAAAAATTTAAGAATATTATAAGATATTAATAAGTTAATGATATTGTCATATCAGAATATAAGTGTTATAATCATTGTGTTTTTTTAGTCGGAATGTTGATAATATGATTTATGAATGCAGAATAATTCAGATAAGTATTATATCTTAGTGCTAAAAGTATAATTGTTTAGGAGGAAGCGTTTATGTGTGGTATCGTAGGATACATTGGTAATGAGCAGGCTGCCCCGATACTGTTAGACGGACTGGCGAAGCTCGAATACAGAGGCTATGATTCGGCAGGACTTGCGGTATACGGTGATAACGACATAGAAGTTGTTAAGGCGAAGGGAAGACTTCAGGCACTTCGTGATCTTACCGGTGACGGACACAGCTTGAAGGGAACTTTGGGAATCGGACATACAAGATGGGCTACTCACGGAGAACCGTCAGTTAATAATGCTCATCCGCATTACAATAAAGATAAATCAATTGCAGTGGTGCATAACGGTATAATCGAGAATTATCAGCCACTCAAGGAAAAGTTGATTGCAAAAGGATATACATTTAAGTCTGATACGGATACTGAGGTTATAGCACATTATCTTGACTATTATTATACAGGTAATCCTCTTCAGGCTGTTGAGAAGGTTATGCACAGAGTTCAGGGCTCTTATGCACTTGGTATTATATTCAAGGATCATCCTGACAAGATGTTTGCCGTGCGTAAGGATTCTCCATTGGTTGTGGGACATACGGAGGAAGGTAACTTTATTGCATCTGATGTTCCGGCGATCCTTAAGTATACCAGGGAGGTATATTTTATAGAGAATCGAGAGATCTGTGAGCTTACAAGAGAGGGAATAACCTTCTATAACGAAGATTTAGAAGAGATCAAGAAAGAAACCAAGACTATAGAATGGGATATTGAAGCTGCCGAGAAGGGCGGATATGAGCATTTTATGCTTAAGGAGATATATGAGCAGCCTAAGGCGGTATTTGATACTATAAGTCCCAGACTTAAAGGAGATAAGGTCGTAATAGAAGAGCTTGGAATGACGGATGAAGAGATAGCTAAGCTTAAGAGAATATATATTGTCGGATGCGGTTCCGCTTATCATGTGGGAGTGACAGGGAGATATGTTATTGAGAAGCTTACGAGAATTCCTGTTGAGGTTGATCTTGCTTCCGAGTTCAGATATCGGGATCCTATCATAGAAGAGAATTCAATGACAATAATAATCAGTCAGTCAGGCGAGACTGCGGATTCTCTTGCAGCTTTAAGAAAGGCACAGGAGCTTGGATCCAAGGTGCTTGGAATTGTCAATGTAGTAGGCTCGACAATTGCAAGAGAGGCAGATAATGTAATGTATACCCATGCAGGACCGGAGATTTCGGTTGCAACTACCAAGGCATACAGTACGCAGCTTGTTTCACTGTATCTGCTTGCCATGCTGTTCGGTGAGGTTAAGGGAACGATAACACCGGAGGAACTTACCGGGATGGTTGATGAGCTTAAGAAGCTTCCCGACAAGATACTTGAGATTCTTGGAGATAAGGAGAGGATTCAGTGGTTTGCCAGCAAGTATGCGAATGCGAAGGACGTATTCTTCTTAGGACGAGGATGTGATTATGCAACTTCCTTAGAGGGTTCTTTAAAGCTTAAGGAGATATCATACATTCATTCAGAGGCTTATGCAGCGGGAGAGCTTAAGCATGGAACCATATCTCTTATAGAGGATGGAATATTGGTTGTTGCGGTTGCCACCCAGCCGGATCTTTATGAGAAGATGATAAGTAATATCGTAGAGGTAAAGACAAGAGGCGGATATATATTTACGCTTACGAATAAGGGTAATTATGTTATGGAAGACACTGCAGATTTTACTGTGTATATTCCTAATACACATCCCTGTTTTGCACCATCACTTGC
>CAJOLO010000094.1 GCA_905235345.1 uncultured Lachnospiraceae bacterium | reverse complement strand
ATTTTCTATTTTATTCATATTCTCCCGGAAAACCGGGTGATTCATTACCTTGTCTACGCGTTCCATTTTTTCTCCAATTTAAGTTTTTGCTTCCCCTCACTGCTATTACCTCAGCTACTCATCATAAAGTAACTTCCCCTATATAGGATAACGAACCCCACGCAACTATTACTGTATCTTGAGCCTCATTCTCATTAGTGCTTTCCGGTTCTTTCACATCATCTGAATATCCTTCGCAGTATGGGGCTGTCATCTCATCTACATATCCTTCATCATATGTGTCTGTAATCTCCCGCCACTTATCTACTGCCATGGAAACTGCTTCATCCACAGTCTCGCACCTTGTAACATCATCACAGTAAGGGCTTACCTTACCGCCTCAGAAAGCACATCCGTCTCAAGTCCTCTGGCATTCTGCGGCTTTATGATATAACATGCCTCTGCCATAGGACAGAGAATCTCCGTCATCTTCTCATATTCCTTATCCTTTAATACTCCTATTATAAATATAAAACGTGCATTTGTAAAATGAATATTAAGACTTTCTTTAAGTGCCATCACACCCTGGACATTGTGGGCTCCGTCCTTAATAAATAACGGCTTGTCACATATCTTGTTAAACCTGCCCTCCCACCTTGCCTTAGAAAGACCTTCTCTGATCAAAGCACCGTCCAGCCTATGCTTTGTCTCAATCGCAGTAATGGCATTATATATCTGGTAATTTCCGGCAAGAGATATGGAATACTCCTCACCCTTATATATAAATGTACTTCCGTCTAAAGTTTCCGATAATATCTCAAGCTTAGACGTATCTGCCACCGTAAAGCCGCAATCATCATTTGCTATCTCATTTACCTTCTCATATTCTTTCCGCAATACTTCAATCGTCCTGTCATCCCCGGGATAGCACACCGCAGGACAACCCTCTTTGATAATCCCCGCTTTCTCATAAGCTATCTTTTCCAATGTATCACCAAGAAACTGCATATGATCCATACCAATATTGGCAAATACGGTGCATATCGGATGACTGATAACATTGGTAGCATCCTCTCTGCCACCCATTCCCACTTCAAGAACAACAATATCAACGTCATTTTCCGCAAAATATAAAAAAGCAACAGCAGTCTCTATCTCAAATGCCGTCGGAATCGCACATCCGTCCTCACGCATTCCTGCAATCACTTCATCCACCTGCGTTATAAGTCTCGCAAAGACATCCTCTGCCATAAGCTCACCATTTATCTGAAACCGCTCCAGATACTCATGGATAGTTGGAGAAATATATCTGCCGACTTTCTTTCCCTCTTCCCGATAAAGCATTTCAAGGAAGGTACATATGCTTCCCTTACCATTAGTTCCCGCTACATGTATTATATGTAATTGCTCCTGTGGATTACCAAGTCTTAATAAAAGTTCAGTTATAGGACCTAATCCTAAAATGCTTCCCTTCTGTCCTATCGCTTCTATATAATCAAACGCTTCATGATATGTCATATTATACCTAACCCTCATTACATCTATGTAATTAAATAATTGCGAAACTCCAATTTACATCTTATTAATTGTACATATATTAATATCTCATATATTACTATATTTTATGGAATAACACAATCTCAACAAATGAAAAATCCGATCATCTGTGCATATGTTTTGTATTAGCCCGACTATAATGCAGAATATTTTTGCCCTGTGTTATTCGGAAAACAGGCAGGATATTAGTCGGATTATCAAAAACAGGCACCGGGATGACCGGATCTTTCATAAATTATTGTTATCGGATTATCACTTACTCCTCCAGTGAATTGCAGGAAACATGCTGTATAAGCGGCGTATTCTCATCTATGGGAAGTATCTCGTATCCCTCACTCTTTAACGTATCTATGAGCATCTGCAAAGACTCAACTGTAGCATGAACATTCTGAAGGTCGTGCATCAGTACAATGGAATCTTTGTTGTTTCTCACATCCTTCATTATATTGTTGACAAGCTGCTCCGGTGATAAGGAGCCGTTAACGGCATCACCGGAAAGTGCATTCCAATCATAATAATTGATGTTATGCTCATTGAGATAAGCGATATAATTCTCAATCGGCAGCCGGGCTACGTTATTGGAACTTCCTCCGGGGAAACGAAACACATGGCTCTCTACTCCGGTCACTTCCACCAGCAAGCTCTGCAGCTTATCGACCTCATCGGCAAACGACTCTGTCGACTCATAAAGCTCCTCATACTTATGGGTATAGGAATGCATTCCGAGAGTATGTCCTTCGTCCACGATTCTTCTGTAGTAATCGTAATATTTTTCATCTTTACCAATCACGAAAAATGTTGCTTTGACATCATTCGCATTCAATATGTCAAGAATCTGACCTGTATATATTGAAGGTCCGTCATCAAATGTGAGATATACCCTCTTAGTATTCTTCCTTACCCTGCCTGCTGATTCTTCGATTTCGGAGTCTTTATTATTACTATCTGTGTCCTCATCTGCCGGCACGATAGTTCCTTCTACATCAGTTTCCGAAGATACTATAGCCTCCGACTCATCTCCCGCCGTGTCAGCCCCGCTTTCCGAAGGTGCAACCTCCGTTACCGCTTCGGCAGACGATATACTACTGCCCTGCTCATAAGTGTTCTCGGCAAGTCTCGTAGCAGCCTGTGCATTTCCAAGCACCGACCTTACCGACTGCTCCAACACCTTTCCTTCGACGTTGGGATTCCCTTGCAACGCTTCATGGCTTGAACGGTATGTGAGATAATTGCCTCCATCCTCCGACATCACATAATCAAGTCTCTCTTCAAGCTTATTAATCTTGCCAAGAAGAAATATGCTTGTAAGAAGCGGGGTGAACAAAAGCACCAGAAAGCTATATACTATTATCTTTTTATAGAGCGTAATACGTTTTCGTCTTGCAAGCTCCGCTCTCGTTATTTTTCCCATTAGAACCACCTGTTTTTAATTTATTAATACAGCCTTTCCCAATATGAATTTCCTGCTGTAAAGCTATATCCGAATTGATTGTCTTTTACAACTTGTAACATTTATTTTTATTATCTGCAAATACCCAGTTTTTATGTATTACTTGGGAATTGATATTATAAAGAAATATTATTTTTTCGTCAACCCATGATTGACAAAGATAAAGGACATTTTCAATTCTTTTGAATAAAATAAAATATAGGGAAAAAGGAAGTGAGAAAATTGCGGACACCAGTACTGGAATTTTCCTGCGTAAATTACATTTATCACACAATATCTTGTGAGACACATGCACTCAAAGATATTTCATTTATACTTAACAAAGGTGAATTTATTTCATTCGTGGGTCCGTCGGGTTGTGGCAAGACCACCCTCCTGAATCTTATCGCAGGACTCATCCCCGTTACTTCAGGAACCATCAGGATAAGCGGCAGATCGCTTTCGGAATCGGAACTTAACATCGGATATATGCTCCAGAAGGATCATTTACTCGAATGGCGTTCCATCTACAGAAATCTGACCTTAGGTCCGGAAATACAGCACAAGCTGGACAAAGAACATCTTGAAATGATCGAAGAGCTGCTTAAGACCTATGGCCTTTGGGAGTTCAGAGATGCTCTTCCACGTCAGCTTTCCGGAGGTATGAGACAACGCGCCGCACTTATCCGCACCCTTGCACTTTCGCCGGATATACTGTTGTTAGACGAACCCTTCAGTGCCCTCGACTATCAGACGAGATTAAATGTATCTGACGACATCGGATCAATCATCAAGGAAAAAGGCATTACCACCATTTTAGTCACTCACGATCTCTCCGAGGCTGTCTCCATGGCAGACCGGGTAATCGTTCTGTCGAAACGACCGGGTACAATAAAGGCTGATATTCCTATCCATTTAAGCCTTGCAGACCGGACGCCTAAAACCTCCAGAAACGCACCCGAATTCAACACTTATTTAAATCAGATATGGGAGGCAGTACATGATGAAAATGAAGACAACTAATCGTAAGCCCGGGAAAATAAAAACTAAGCATACACAGCGTAAACCATCATCTAAAAACAAACGCATCGCTACTAAAAAAAGTCCTGACTTAAGAAAGAAAGCTTCCGAACCAGCTCCCATGTCCGACGCCCAGCTTGAATATGTACGAAATATCCGAAAAAAACAGATCATGATCAGACTGTATCAGATTCTTATCTTTGTCGGTTTACTTATTATATGGGAGTACACCGCCAGTCATAATATAATCAATGACTTCGTATTCTCATGCCCGTCAAAGCTTTATGCCACATGCATCTTAATGCTTAAGGACGGCTCGCTAATGCACCATATAGGCATAACTCTCTATGAAACCCTTGCCGGCTTTGTCATTGTCATAGCCGGAAGTCTGATCATAGCCACACTTTTCTGGTGGAACGAAACGCTTTCAAAGGTATTGGAGCCTTATCTTGTAATCCTTAACTCATTACCTAAATCAGCACTTGCTCCTGTTCTCATCGTGTGGCTCGGCTCCAATAAGACCACGATAATCGTGTGTGCCTGCTCAGTTGCGATATTCGGAAGCATACTGAACATATACACCGGATTTGTGAACGTGGAAAATGACAAATTAAAACTCATCAAGACACTTGGCGGAAACCGTTTCCAGAGTCTATGGCTTGTCGTATTGCCAAGCAATGTGCCTAACATAATTAGTGTAATGAAAGTCAATATCGGACTGTGTCTTGTCGGTGTTGTAATAGGTGAATTTCTCGCAGCACGAGAAGGTCTTGGATACCTTATCATCTATGGTTCACAGACCTTCAAGATGAGCAATGTGCTCTTATCAATTCTCATTCTCTGCGTTATTGCCATGCTGCTTTATATGGTGCTGCACAAGATTGAGAAGAAGCTTTCGGGTTATTTCTCCGACTGAGATATACGCTCCGCGAGATGCGCACGGATCTGCAGAGGAAGACCGCTAAAGCGGTCGCAAATCCAGCGCCAAGTCTCGCGAGCGAGACTTGAATATGTCTTACTTAACCATGCATATTCTACTTGCAATACTTACCTGTTTGTCCGGAATTACGCTACTCATCCACAATATCGATAACCTCCACAGGACACGCCGAACGTGCCGACTCCGCTGAGGCAAAATTATCATCCGTCAGCTGACCGTTAGCTTCAGCCACTCCATCCTCATTAAATGTAAACACTTCAGGACATGTACTGACACACAATCCACATGCGATACAGCCCTCCTGATCTACAACTGCTTTCATATACTACCTCCATCAATAATGATTTACTTTCTGACATTATTGATAGTATATATATTAATATTTATTTTATTCACTTTATAATAAATTAAATTTATATTGAATTTAATAAAAGGATTATGTATATTATATCTGAAAGAGGGTATTCCTCTCCTTTTATGTTAGGTAATTACCTATAGTCACGATAAAGCTCATATACAATAAGAAAGGAATTCTACTATGCAGGCAACAGAAATACTCGATGTGAAACAATTTATGCAGGTTCTGCTCCAATCTAATACTTTTGATTTCTACGAGATGGTCTCTGCCACCCTGCGAACCGATATGGACTACTCCATAGACGGCAGATGGAATCACTCCTTCTTTGACGATGACGAGATTGACACCAACAGGCTTGGTGATTACACCTATCTTCCCTGGAGTCTTGCCAAGGATAAGATTTTTGCATTGATCAAAGGCAAGAAAACACCGACTCTTATGAAGCTTGTATTCAAAATGAACCCGGTCAATCTTGAGTCTTTTTTACATTCTTCAAATTCATCACAAAGCATTAACGATATAGACGGAGTATATCTTAATATCTTATTTCAGGAACAGAAATTACATATAACCTACTCTGTTTCCTACAAGAATTTTAATCTTGATAAATCCCTTGAGCAGGAACTTTTTGATAAATTTATCACCCTGCTAAAAAATAACAATATTTCCATATCACCACAATAAGAAAAAGTGTCCACAAGTATGTATCATTATACTCACGGACACTTTCACACTGTATTAACTTATTACTTTATCTTCCGGTTCTTTCCGATCTTCTCGATATTCTTATCGATCGTGATCTTCTTAAGCTTCTTAAAAACATATTATCATGCCGGCTTGTTGTTCTTTTCAAGCTCCGCAATCCTTGCCTCTAAAGCAGCAATTCGTTCTTTGTCTTCGGCAATCTGCTTTTTGTCTTCATCAATCTGCTTTTTGCTTTCGGCAATCTGTTTTTTGTCTTCGGCAATCTGTTCTTGAAATTCTGCGGTAACCTCAGCCGTCACCTTCTCAGTTGTCTCTCTTATCAATCGTTCTGTGTGGAGTTCATATATCTCACCACCCATAACAGTCACCACCCTTCTTTCTACATTATTCCCATCAGTCATATGAATTAATACATCATTGACACAATGGGATATCTCATCTGCCTCTATTATATCCAATTCGTTCTGTGTATGTAA
>CAJOLO010000093.1 GCA_905235345.1 uncultured Lachnospiraceae bacterium | reverse complement strand
AATCAGAACTTCATACTGGCGAAACGGTGTGAAATCTCTCATAACAGGAGATATAATATCTATGTATGGGAAGCGATAAATCCATATGCAACTTTTTTATGAACTTCCAATCTGAGGACTTGACAAAATGGAATACTCCAGATATACTATAAATCAATTTACAGTAAATTGATTTATAGTATGGAGGTAAAGATATGCCAAGTAGTCCCAAAATCCCAAAAGAATTGATTTTGGAGTATGCTCTAAAAATACTAATTCGTGATGGATATACTGCACTAAACATTAAATCATTAGCAAAAGAAATCGGCTGTTCTACACAACCAATCTCATGGCATTTTGGCAATATGGACGGATTAAGAGAAGCGTTGGCGCAGGAAGCATTGTATTATGCTAACCGGAAATTGAACCCATACTCTGAAAACTGTATAGAGGCATTTTTGCAGATAGGTTACTCTTATGTCAATATGGCATTTGATGAGCCGAATTTGTTTCGATTTATTTATATGGGTGAAAGCAAACAGTATTGTAGGGGAGATTTTAACTCAATCTTGACAGACAATGGAAATGCCGTTCTGATAGACAGTATCTTCATGTTGATAAAGGTGATGTTGGAAAATTCGTACAAAGAATGGTTGTTTATACACATGGAATAGCATCGCTAATTGCGGTAGGCGTATTACAAGGTACAAAGGAAGAAGTATATAAGATGATTTCTGAAATGGGGATAGATTTACTATCGAAGCTGAACACAGACATAAATTTTCAGAAAATCTTATCAAATATCACTCTCCCGAAAGGTGACGCTTAAATGAAAAGAGCCAAACTAAAGAAGGTGAAACGGGTGGCAAAAATTATTATTATAGTTTTTGGTATAGCAATGATACTGATATTTATTGCCATTGGAACTATACGGTTTATTAACGCAAAGAAAAACCACATATCACAGCCAAATGGAATACAAGAAAATATTTATGTTGAAATTGGAGGAATAGAACAATATCTGCAAATCCGTGGTGAAGATAAGGACAATCCTGTTATACTGTGGCTTCATGGCGGACCCGGCTTTCCGCTTACTTATTTATCAAGCTATTATCAAAAAGATTTGGAAGCAAATTATACAATCGCATGTTGGGAACAGCGTGGTTGCGGACGAACCTATTATCAAAACAGCGATAACGGAGAACTGACAATAGAGCGACTTGTTGCAGATATGGACGAGTTAGTGAATTATTTATGCGAGCGTTTTCAAAGAGATAAAATTATTATAATGGGGCAATCATGGGGAACGGTTCTTGGAATGGAGTACCTTAACGAGAATCCCCAAAAGGTAGCTGCCTATATCGGCATTGGACAGGTCACTGATTTCAAACAAGGGAAAATCCATGCCGCTCAAATAGCAATTCAAAAAAGCAGCGATAAAGATACCCTGCTTCTTGAAAATTATATACAGTCGTTTCAAAAAACGGGATGCATTGATGAATTGAATGTGAAAGAGCTTGAGCAAATGATACTTCTTTCATTGAAGTATCTAAAAGGCAGCGGGGAACTTTCTCCCATGAAACAGATGTATATAGCTGTTACTTCACCCGAATTTTCGTGGAATGACTTGAAGTGGTTTCTAACAGCAAGCAATTCTGAAAATATTATAAATTGCCAACAAGAACTTGTGGAATATATGTATTTTGACTTTAATGTAGAAAAAGTGAGCGACGAGTATTCTATGCCAATTTGCTTTATTCAAGGTGAAACTGACTGGATTACACCTACCGATATGGCTAAAAGTTACTATGATAATATTTCCGCAAACTCTAAAAAGTTTGTTGTGATTGATAATGCGGGGCATACGCCTTTTATGGATAACCCAGAGCAATTTTGTAATGAAGTTCGGCAGTTTTTGGAGAAAAATTGAGCTAAAAGCAATTCAAATACGTTTTTGTATGTTCCATAAAATGCTCCTTTCACCTTCTAAACAATTTTCGTATATTTCATGACATTTAATTCGTATCTTCTCAGAGACATACGAATTTTAAATTATTAGCGCACAAAAGGATATCTTCTAAATTTCTTTAGAAATTATCCTCTAAAATAGTGCTTTTTCAATTTTTCACCGGCATCTCCATTACCCGGTCAATCATTTTATTCTGATCATCCTTCCGGATCAGATGCGTCTTGGAAATGAAATCAGTATCCAGAAGAGCATATTTTTCTTTTGTCATATGCTCACCTTAACTTTCCTTACGAAAGTCCTTTCTGATTCTCTCCAAGTACTGTTTGTCTGACTCCTCCCGGCTATCAGTCAACAGATCATTCTCACTGTTGTGTTCCATATCATCAAGCAAACTGCCAAAATAAGAAAGCTCTCTGCTGTCCTGCTGCCATCCAAGAGCGCCCATCAGCTGATTTCTCATACGAGAAAACAGTAATATCAAGTGTTCCACCACCAAAGTCAAAAACCATTATTTTCTCGCTATGTCCCATAGTAGATCTGAACTACCTTTGGTTAGCACATCGTATAATTGTCTATTTGGCTGGGTATGAATTTCATCAAATACCAGTCCTGATACCGAAAAACCATGCTTACCACCAACCTCTGCTGACAGTACCTGATAATATCCGGCATTGCCATAATTGACTATTCGCTTTGTAGCACCCATCAGTTTGGAACGCTTCATAAGAGACATTTCAACCATCTGCTTTGCCACATCAAAAACAATGGATGCCTGTTGCCTATCTGCAGCTGCGCCATATACCTCTGCGCTTGGCTCATTATCTGCATACAATAAATAAAGAGCGACGGCTGCTGCCAATTCGCTCTTACCTACCTTTTTTCATATCTCCACAAATGCGGTGCGGAACTGTCTGTTCCCATCAGGTTTTACAATCCCGAATATATCTCTTATCAACTGCTCCTGCCAGGGTAATAGCCAGAAGGGTGTTCCCACCCACATAGTGATAAGTGCTCAATTATTCTCCTCATATAACTTATCCATCTGCTCAATAAAAGTTCCCCAATCTGGATTAGTTCTTTTATCTGCCGGAGATAGATAATACTGATATTTATATAGAATCCTCAACTGTTTGTTATCGTATTTCCCCGTTTTACACATATAATATATTAATTCATACATCTGAACAATTCCAAGATCGTCAAGTCCTGTATTTAACTTATCTGCCTCCTTGATTAATCGGACTGGCAAAGCATCATTTGCTGCAAAAAGCAAAAATTGCTTCACCGCCATAAACGACAACGATTTTACTTCTCCTCTATCTTTCTTGTTATCGCGAGTTGGATCGTATTGCGAATGGACAGCAAGCTTAGCTATATAATAATTCATCAACGCTATTTCAGTAGCATTAAGTTCTGAATCACGATATATTTTTATTTTTGCCGGATTATCATTTGCCTGCTCATCCGCATATGCTTTAATTTTTTCTTCCACTAATTCATCATACACAGACTCATGAATAGCTATACCGGAAAATTCGCTTAACAATGGAATCAGCCAATAATTCTTAAAATCATCAAAAGAATATTTTTTTACTCTCAAATAATCACTTCGATCGGGTGAGATAAAAAAATTGGCATCCAAAAAGACTGTTTGATTGGGATCTTGTATTATGCTTTTGAACGCAGGATTGATTTCTTTTGTATCAACTTTCATTAATCATCCACGCTTTCAAAAAGATCTTTGAGATCATCGTCAAATTCAACATCCATACAAAAACCAAAATCATCTGGTTTTTTATCAAAAAGAGCCAAATTCTTGACAAATTCATTCTCATCAATCAATCCATCTTCATAATTACTTATGATAGTCTCTATCACTTTGTTTGAAATACCAATACTTTTTGTTTTTTTGTTTAACAATTCAGATATTTCACCATCTGTACTTTTTAATATTCTTCTGTACACTCCATTCTCAGAGCGACACTCAAGATTATACAAATTATTATATTGTTCAACACTAATCAGCTTTTCTTCATATAATCTATTAATAATAGCTTGATAAGGAAGCCACCAATCACATTGAATTCTAGCAACAAATCTCAGGGTCTTATTATCTGACACATCATACATGTTTGCTGTCCCAAATGCATCCGATACCAAAGCAAATAAAGCCTCCGCCGGAAGCAACAGTTCTGCTGCAAATCTGTCTGCCATCTTTTCCGTAATTTGGTCTTCATACTCAACTTCTGGAGTATATGCTTTTCCTGTTTTTGTTGTATAATGATAAATTTCATGTGCTATAGCAAATATCTGTTCATCATAATAACTTGAAGTATTTAGGCCAATAAATGTAATGATATCATCACCATTTTTTATCCATGTAATGTTACCATACGTATGTGTACCCTTGGAATCCGGATACGGATATTCACATAAAAGTACATCATTCTTTTCAAGAAACAAACGAATATCACTACCTATTGGAACATTTGGGTGAACGCCAAACAAACGCCTTGCATCAGATGCTAGGCGCTTTGCTTCAAATATCTGTTGTTCATTTAATATCAAAGAATTATCTCTACTCATTCAGCATCGCCTTTCTTAAAAGAAGCTGCTGCTTTGAAGCCATCATCATTTCAAACATATGATCAACACCTTCTCGTTCTTCTTCAGACATGCTTGAGCTTCTGAATGCAGTATAAATCATTGGCTCATTATCCACATATAAATCTGGAATATCAAACCCAAGTACTTCTGCTAATTTTTCTAATTGAGAAATAGACGGCATATACTCACTATTCTCCAGTCTGCCTATCATCTGTCTATTTATTCCTGTTGCGCTGCTTAATTGTTCCTGTGTTAAATCCTTTACTTTTCTCAGTTTCTTTACAATTTCAACCATTCTTTCCTGAGACAAACGTTTCATGAAAACCTCTCCTTCCAAACATATAGCAGGCTTTTATGATACTATAAATACCAAGAAGTATCAAGTCCTTATTGTTATTATACTACTATTATTTCAGATTTGGTATAAATAATACCATATTACAAGATCATAACTAAAAAGAGAGCCTTTCCTAAATACTGTCCTCATAGGAAAAGCTCTCTTAATCAAAAAAAGCGAGTATGAGTTCTTTTCCTATTCTAAGGAATTATATAAACCCGTACTCGCTTTAATTTTTTTCGGAATATATAATAAATATTTCCGCTACAAAACGATATTTTTTTCTGAATAATTCTTATCTGCCTAGCTATCCCTATTGCCTCTCTTTGAGTAGATACAATTCTAGTAGCCTTAACATTACCAGCTCCTCTAACAGCCCAATCTGTTCCATGTTTTACAACAAATTGATTTTTTCCCATAGGTCGTCACCTCCAATTAATAATCTGAAAATGACCGTCCAGCATTTTCGAAATACGCTTTAATCCTCTACAGGTATTTTAAATACTTTTCCATTTTTAGGATATATTCTTATACCATTTTTAGTAATGTATCTTCTAAAAATATACTTTTCTGTTTTCTCTTTTTTCATAGAAAAATCCTCCTTCCAAGAAATAGTTCTTATCACAGTATGTGATTTTTTTGTTGAACTTTGCGAAGGACTTTGCTATACTTGATATATCGTAATATTTAGCGGACGGTTTATCCTTCGCTGAGTTCAAAGAGTTTCAAGGTTGCCGCCTTGAGCTCTTTTTTTATGAAAATGGTTTCCCATATTCAACGGTATTATGCTATTACTTCTACGCTTTGTCTACTATATATAGTATTATTTTTTGTTTTATACCTACATATAGTGTTTATTTTTCTGATATCTGTTTTGAAATTGCTTCAACAATACGATTCACATCGTTAATAAATTCCTCCACCAGACTTCTGTCTATATCCAATTTTTCTGCATTAGAATGTTTTCTATCTAACTGGTGCGCAATCAAATTTCTTCTATTAAACAAACCATTTAGTCTATTTTTAAGTTTATCAATAGTCTTTTCTCTAGAATTAATATCATAGAATACTTCATTGGCAATAGACTGCATATTCAATCCCAATAAGTTCATCTGATCCTTGACACTCTCATACGAAACGATGGTTGCTGTTGAGAACTGTTGATTAACAAATTCCAAAAACCAGTCCGAGTCCTCTCCTTCTATTAAGGCATCATTTAGCACACTCATTGGAACGCTTATATGAGAATACTTTTTTGTTTGTTCCCATTCATTATTGAATATTTTATTCAAACCCAACTTTGTTATTTCATGCATAAAGAAATCAAGCGCACCAACAAGAAAAACAACTTGTGATCTCATTATATCTTTTGCCTGTTCTTCATTATTGTTTTCAATTAGATAATCTACCACAGCAAACATTTTACAAATTGACTTTATGCTTTCCGTATAATGTTGCTTTATCTCCTCTAATTCAAATCTAACCACTAATGGCGTAGTTTTATTCCTTGTCGCTTCTTTTCTTCCAGATAATTGAAGTTTTCTCTTTTCCATTCACTCTCCTCCTATTTAGAAAACAAAGTCGAAAATGAATGGTTCAACATAGGAATCGCTCCATACTTTCCTGAAACGTAACCCTTTTCCAAATTTTCAGTTTTTCTAACATTCTTTATTTCAACTAAAGAATATAGTTCTGTTGCTCTTTCTTCATTCAATTCAGTGAACCAAACTTGATCCCGTCTAAAAATATCTTTATCGAGCAAGCTTGTGTCATGAGTCGTAAATATCAATTGTGCAAATTTATCTTGGTTTGCCTTATGAAAGGTTTGAATTATATAATGAACTATTGATTCATGTAATCCCATCTCAAACTCATCACATATTAATATTTTTCCATTCTTAATTATATCAATAATAGGACATATGACCTCAAATAGCTTTTTGATTCCCACGGACTCTTCCACCATCAAATCGGTTTGAAACTTATCATAGACAATCTTTGCATCAATCCTATTAGCTTCCTGCATTGTCAAAACATTCTTTAATGGCTCAGGCATATCTACTGGCAAATCACTTGTTTTAACTTGTATTTTTTCGAGTTTAACTTTGATATCTTTAATTCCTGTTTTTAACTCACCTAAAAATTCAAGAAACATCTGTCGAACTTCTTCATCCTTTTGCATTAACTGTATAGAATACTCTATCCAATTATTTACATGTGGATTATATACTACAATATCATTTTGGAAAAACAAAAATGCTCTTTCCACTTCTTCTATATTCGAAAAATTTGCTGCACATGAAAGAAACAATCTGTTCTCCTTAAGAATTGACATTCCTAAATCAAACACGCCCTTATATCTATCACCTGCCTTGACACCACTTTCATCTCTTTCAAAAATTTTTACCTGTTTGCCTTTTGGAAAATAGTACAAATATTCTTCTTTTACTAGATTCTCAACAATTGAAAAGCCATATGCATATCTTATACCATCTTTTACAAACTGTATTGCATATTCACTAGGTGTTTTTAAATCACATAGCTTATGTGGCGCTTGAAAAATCCCTTGTCCTGGTTGATGATTTATACTATTACACACTAAATTTCTCATAAACTCTAGTGCACTAAGAAAATTACTTTTTCCAGATCCATTTGGACCATATATAACAGCCGATCTAAGAACCCGATATTTTGAAAAAACCTTTAATGTTTCCTCATAAGTATCATCACTAGAGGCAATCGTTGAAAATACAATTTTTTCTTTTATTGATTTGTGATTTGCACATGAAAACTCTAAAATCATATTCTCCATACCTTCCTTCCAATCATCTGACATTATAATACCTCCACCGTTTTGTTTTGTCAACTAGATTTGCACATTATGTGCAAATCTAGTTTGTAAAACATTGTATTTAGTGTTTTTAATATTATATTCAGATTATTGATAGTTTATTATGTATGTTTTTTATATTAAATTGAAAACGATTTTGATAAGTAATCATCAAACTGTTTTCTTTTAATCAATCTTTTACGCCCCACATATAATACAAAGCTACAATTATCCGAGTCAGTTAACTCTCTTAACTTATGCTCGCCTATATTATAAAGGCATGCAGCTTCTTCAATTGTTAATGTGGGTTTATCTTTAATCTGAGGCTTCTCCATCAAGATCACCTCCTTCCAAACAATCATCCTCTACATAATATGCCTTGAACAAAACTCCGGTATTTGTCAGAAACATCCCCTGATCGTTAGGAGAGATTTTTTCTGCCCCTTCCGAATTATCAAGAATAATCTGAGAAAGTACTTTATCAGCTCTACCACATATTCTGTATCCGATATTATTCTTGATCTGACCTTTTAACACATCCGCATCCGGTCTCTGAGTTGCAAACATCAAGTGGATTCCAAAAGCTCTTCCCAGACGAGCTATCGATGAGAACTTACTTTCAATCTGACCTATTAAAGCTTTCTGATCCTTATCAAGTCCAGTCTTATCAAGCACCTCTGCAATTTCATCACAAGCTACAATAATCCTGCTTAAATCCGAACCCGTCTTCTTGTTATATTCTGAAATGTTTGGTGCCCCTGCATCAACTAGCAAAAGTTTTCTTTCCTCCATTGCCATTTACTGCCTTAATAATCGTATGTTGCTTGTCTTTTCCCGGTAAAAAATCCTTTTGTATCATCCCACTACCTCCATTATTAGGTTATTTTCTTGTTGCATATAAGACAACGGACTATGAGTAACATTCGCACATAATAAAAAGACCAGTGGGGTATTCCACTGGTCTATAAGTCAACTTTCTGTCACTTTTCACTATTTGGGTGTAAACTGGGTGTATTTTCGATTATTCAAAACCTCTTAACACCATAATTTACGCCGTTTTCTTACTGAATAGATTTCATCGTCGGGAACAACAACACATCCCTGATTGCAGCGCACTGTCTGTCATCAGCATACAAAGACGATCTATACCATACCCAATACCACCTGTCGGAGGCATACCGATCTCTAACGCATTAAGGAAATCTTCATCCGTGTGATTAGCTTCCTCATCTCCTGCATCTGCAAGCTTATCCTGCTCTGCAAAACGTTCTCTCTGGTCAATTGGATCATTCAACTCGGAATATGCATTACACATCTCCCAGCCGTTCATGAACATCTCGAAACGCTCAACGTATTCCGGATTATCCGGCTTCTTCTTGGTAAGCGGCGAAATCTCAATCGGATGATCCATGACGAATGTAGGCTGAATAAGATGCTCCTCAACAAACTCCTCAAAGAAGAGATTAAGGATATCACCCTTCTTGTGATGCTCCTCATATTCTATGTGGTTCTCGTCAGCAAGCTTTCTTGCTGTCTCAAGATCCTTGACCTCATTCCAGTCAATGCCGGCATACTTCTTAACCGCATCCACCATTGTGATTCTCTCAAAAGGCTTGCCCAGATCCATCTCTATACCATTGTATGTTATCGTTGTTGTACCCAGCACCTCCTGAGCCACATAACGATACATCTCCTCTGTAAGATCCATCATTCCGTTATAATCCGTATATGCCTGATAAAGCTCCATAAGAGTGAACTCGGGATTATGTCTTGTATCAAGTCCCTCATTACGGAACACACGACCAATCTCATATACTCTCTCAAGACCTCCGACGATCAGTCTCTTCAGATATAACTCCAGGGAAATACGAAGCTTCAAATCCTCATCAAGCGCGTTAAAATGTGTCTCAAACGGACGTGCAGCCGCACCACCTGCATTACTTACAAGCATCGGCGTCTCAACCTCCATGAAGCCCTTAGAATCAAGAAATCTTCTTATCGTACTGATTATCTGTGATCTCTTTATAAATGTATCCTTAACGTCAGGGCTCATGATAAGGTCCACATATCTCTGACGATATCTCATATCCACATCCTTAAGACCATGGAACTTCTCCGGAAGAATCTGAAGTGACTTGGTAAGAAGTGTTATCTCGGTAACATGAATTGATATCTCACCGGTCATTGTTCTGAATACATAACCCTTAATACCAACGATATCACCTACATCATACTTCTTATACTCAGCGTAAGCTTCCTCGCCAATGACATCTCTTGCTACATATAACTGAATATTACCTGTCTTATCCTGAATATTAGAAAATGAAGCCTTACCCATTACACGCTTACTCATAAGACGTCCGGCAACGCTTACATCAATAGGCTTAGCATCCATTATTGCACGACGCTCTTCATAATCCTTCTTTCTTAACGGTCTGGCTTCCTCCTCAGGAAGTCCTGACACATCAACAGGCTCTCTGCCTGCAAGAAGCTCTGCCTCTAACTTCTCGTATTGCTCTGCACAGTCTGTTGTATGATGTGTCACATCATACTTCGTAATAACAAACGGATCCTTTCCCGCTGCCTGAAGGTCTGCAAGCTTATCTCTTCTCACCTTTCTCAGCTGGTTAATATCCTGCGTACTCTGATTCTGATTATTCTCTGCCACTATATTATCTCCTTTACGTTCTGATGTAATTTCAAGAACACGGGAAGCGTTCTTGTTGCTGAATGTGCTTTAGCGTTGATAAAAAGGGAACAGTCATCGACCATTCCCCATACCTTCATCTGCATTTACTCATCATCTAAGCTGATATCCAATATTTCAATCTGGAATGATCCGTTAGGTGTTTCAGCCTCCACAACATCACCTGTCTTAGAACCCATAAGAGCTGAACCAATCGGTGACTCATTGGAAATCTTATTATTGAGAAAATCTGCTTCCGTAGAACCTACAAGCTTGAACTTCTCAACATCACCCGTCTCTAATCTCTTAACCGTTACTACACATCCGATGTTGACCTTCTCTTTATCAACCTCATCGGAATATACAATCTCAACATTTTTAAGAATTGCTTCCAACTCTTCAATTCTTGCTTCAATCTCTTTCTGCTCATCCTTAGCAGCGTCATACTCAGCGTTCTCCGACAAGTCTCCCTGTTCTCTTGCTTCCTTTATCTTCTGAGCAACCTCTTTACGTCTTACTGTTCGCAACTCCTGAAGCTCATCCTCTAACTGTTTAAGACCCTTCTCGGAAATAAGATTCTTCTTCTCTGCCATCTCTCATTACCCTTCCATATTATTATTCAGCAATCCATACATTCAGGACTCTGTCGTAAGTCCTGCACGTCGTGTCCGGTTAATAGCTATGCGATATCTTCTTCGCACGCAAGCGTATTAACGTGATACGTATTCATTGTAACAGACTGCACGTCTTTGTTCCACAATAAATGCGGATTTCAATAGCAACAATTATAACCCATGAACACAATCATGTCAATTGCGGTCTCTAAAATAACCGCTTCTATTCATATCTCACTTAAATATCGGTATAACCCGACTGTAATATATTAAAATAACAAGAGATTACAAATACATACTTTGTAATCTCTTATTAATCGATATATTATTCTGCTTCAGTAGAAGCCTCTTCAGTTGTCTCTTCTGAGTTCTCCTCTTCAGTAGTCGTGGTTTCTTCCGAATCCTTATCTGTTTCCTTTTCAGTCGTCTCTTCCTCAGAACCCTCCTCAGTTGTGTCTTCCTCTGAGCTCTCCTCTGTTACAGCTTCTGTTGTCTCTTCCTCTGTATCTTCCTCGTCTGCCGCTTCTGTGGTATCTTCGGCCTCTGTATCTTCCTCAGTGCTTTCCACTTCAACTGCACTCTCCATCAGGAAGTCCATTACCTTATCCGTGAGAAGCTTCACCTCAAAATACTCCTCACCATAGTACTTAATTATGTCTTCCTTCTTATCAACCGAATATATATCCATCATATCCTGAATCTCTTTATCAGTCTCTTCACTTGTAACCTTGATTCCTTCTACATCTGCTATACAGTATAGAACCATCTTCTGATTCAGATATTCCTTAACATAATCGGTAATTCCTTCTTTTAAAGCATCCTCAGATGTAAAACCGTTCATTGACAATACATCCTCATAAGAATAACCATAGCTGGCATAACTGTCTGCTGTCTGCTTGAAATTATCAAATTCTTCATCGATAAGCTTCTTAACCTCTTCCTCATCATATCCGCTTATCTCACTGTTAGCCACCGCCTTGTCAAATACTTCC
Organism: uncultured Lachnospiraceae bacterium; assembly: GCA_905235345.1. Classification (GTDB taxonomy): domain Bacteria; phylum Bacillota; class Clostridia; order Lachnospirales; family Lachnospiraceae; genus CAG-590. Next base: position 723 of record CAJOLO010000093.1, on the reverse strand, counting down.
CTCTTAGCATTATTCTCAGCAGTTGTCTTATTCTGATCAGCTATCTCATCACGGATAGAAGTCTTATACGCATCAATTGTATCATAGTCAGTATTCTCTTTAACCAATTCATCCGTAAGCTCAGGCACATTCTCTACCGAGATAGAATTAATGGTTACGGCAAAGTTAACATCTTTGCCTGAATAATCGGGATTATTATCATAAGGATCAGGAAATGTTAAATCCAGCGAAACCTTTTCTCCGATATCATGACCTATAAGGCCTTCTTCGAATCCGTCAATTAATGAACCTGAACCTATTGTCAGATCAGTGCCTTCAGCACTTCCGCCATCAAATTCCTCTCCGTCCATAGTTCCTACATAATCAATATTGACTATATCTCCATCCTCTACGGCGCGATCAGTAATCTCTTCCGTCTCTTTAAGACCGGTCACAAATGAGTCAAGCCTGCTCTGTACCTGGTCATCCGTCACCTCAGCAATATCCATCGTATACTCAAGTCCTTTATATTCTCCAAGTTTGACGTACTTGCTGTATGACTTTGCCTTATTATTACCACATCCCGCAAGACTTAAAATCATTGCTCCCACCAATAAGGTTGCTCCTATTCTTTGTTTCTTCATCATTCAATTCCTTCCATTACATATAATATTAATATGGTTTTAAATAAAATATAGAAAAACACTCATTCTGTTATATCACAAAGTTCCCCAAAAATAAAGA
>CAJOLO010000092.1 GCA_905235345.1 uncultured Lachnospiraceae bacterium | reverse complement strand
TATTAACCCATTATCAGCAGGATATCCGGTCTTGGGATCAAATATATGATGATATCGTTTTCCATCAGCTTCAAAATATTTCTCATAATCACCTGAAGTCGAGACAACATTGCCTCCGGAAACCTCCAAAACTCCAAAAACATTACCTTCTTTATCCCTTGGGTCCTGAATTCCAACATACCACTTATCATCTCTTCCTTTATCACCATAAACAGCTATTGTTCCACCAATGGAAATAATAGCCCCGGGGACATTCTTCTCATCAAGCATCTTCATAACTTCATCCGCTGCTATCCCTTTACCGACCGCCCCAAAATCAAGTTCCATGTCGTAACTGTGAAAACTTATGCCATCATCAACAAGTTTAATATTGGAAGGATCAATATATGATAATACCTTATCAATTTCATTCTGAGACGGAATATCGGAAGCCCCGTCCTCAATTCCCCAAAGCTTAGACACAGGCAATATACAAGGAGAAAATGCACCATCAGTTTCCTTGCATATCTCCATTTCTCTTTCAATATATCCCAAAATATCCGGAGATAATTCTACAATCCCATCCACGGCATAACTTCTATTGCAAATAGCCAGTTCAGATTCAAAATTTCTATAAGATAATCTTTCATCCAAGGATTTCAACAAATCATCTATTGCCTTATCCACTTCATCTCTTTCAGCTTCGTCATCCATATATATAGTTTTCTTAATCGTTGTCCCAAACGCCTTCCCGGGATAACTTTTACTTCCATAAGAATTAATCCTTGTATATGGAGTCTGAAATGCCATGTAAACCAGCCATACAATTATTATACTTAAAAAAAACCATATTTTAATACGCCTATGTCTGGCTAAGAATTTTTTCATAATTGTTTAACCTCAAACATTATCCAACCATAAAAGATATTTCAGCCTTACACGCAATCTTTCCATCAACCTTCGCCACTGCAGAGCCAACTCCTACCGGACCTTTAGTCTTTATTATCTCACACTCAAGATCCAGTCTGTCTCCCGGAATTACTTTCTGTTTAAACTTTGCTTCCTTAATTCCGGCAAAGTATGCAATTTTACCCTTATTCTCCGGAAGCGAAAGAACACACACTGCTCCTAACTGTGCCAATGCTTCAATCTGTAAAACTCCCGGCATAACCGGTTCATTGGGAAAATGCCCTGCAAAAAAAGGTTCGTTATACGTTAGATTCTTATATCCTTTTATACTTTGACCGGGCACCATCTCCGTGACTCTGTCAATCAAAAGAAACGGCTGACGATGCGGAATAATATCCATTATCTGTTTGATGTCAAGTTCCATAGATTTCCTCCTTATATACAATAATAAATTACCGTTTAGTTAAGTTTTGTGAGTAGCTTATGACGAACGCAAGAGTTCCGGGAATATGCGGTGTTTTGTATTCCTGCTGTACGGAAATAAGAGTTTCTAAGAATCCCGGATAAGTTTTCTTACCGTACGCGGCACGGTGCAAAGTCGACCTCCTGTCTCCGTTGCACCTGCCGGACCGCCATGTCCGGCATCCGCTGAGAATATATCGGGATACTAAGAAACTCTAATTTCCTCCCAGATGTCATACAAAACACCGCATATTCCCGGAACTCTTGCTGTCTGCGATTACCACTACTATTGATATAAAAAACATAGACTTAATATAATGTGAACCGCCTTGTAAATTAATAATTTATTTTCTTAAACGAACAGCCGGCAGGTGGATATAAGGGCTCTGTCCTATGGCATTTTAGTAAGGGATTAGAGCTTCTTAGCGTCCCGTAAGTATCATAGCGATGCGAGCCACGGATGGCGAGCAAGGCGAGACTGAGACAGGATGTCGAATGGAAGCCGTTCGCGGACAGTTCAGAAGCCTTGGCGGGACACTTAGAAGTCTCAATCCCGTCTAAACAGCCATAGGACAGAGCCCTTATATCCGCCTGCCAGCGTCCGTCAAAAACAAAAAAGTAATTTTAATCTACATATTTGCGTACTGCAAGTGTTGCATTGTGTCCACCAAATCCAAGTGAATTGGAAAGACATACATCGACATCGGTATGTAATCCCTGATCTTTAATATAATTAAGCGTGAATTCCGGATCATCATCAACATTCTTAAGACCTACATTCTCATGGATATAGTTATCTTCGATCGACTTTACACATGTAATGAGTTCCACACCACCGGCAGCACCTAAAAGATGACCAACCATAGACTTTGTCGAACTTACAGGAATCTTCTCTGCTACATCACCCAATGCAGTCTTAATAGCTCTTGTCTCAAAAAGATCATTGTGGTGCGTCGATGTACCATGCGCATTAATATAAGACACCTCAGAAGGTTTAATTCCTCCATCTTTCATAGCTGCCATCATCGCTTTGGCTGCACCCATTCCATCTTCGGCAGGAGAAGTTATATGATATGCATCTGATGTAGAACCATACCCAACTATCTCGGCTAATATCCTGGCGCCTCTTTTTTTAGCATGCTCTAACTCCTCGAGTACAACCACTCCTGCACCCTCACCAAGAACAAAACCTGCCCTGTCTTTATCAAACGGAATTGATGCACGACTACAGTCCTCCGTTGTATTAAGTGCTGTAAGTGACGTAAAACCACCAATACCAATCGGTGTAACACAAGCTTCCGTACCACCGGCAAGCATAACATCAGCATCACCGTACTGAATTGTACGATATGCTTCACCGATATTGTGAGTACCTGTTGCACAAGCAGTCACAACATTAATAGATTTCCCTTTAAGTCCAAACATAATCGATACATTGCCTGCAGCCATGTTAGATATCATCAACGGAATCATTAACGGCTCCAGACGTGAAGGTCCCTTTGTATCAATTCTTTCTTTGTTACGCTCAATAACCTGCAAGCTTCCGGTTCCCGAACCGATAGCCGTTCCAACCATATAAGGATCTTCCTTCTCCATATCAAGACCGGCCTGCTCTATTGCCTCTTTTGCTGCAACAACCGCAAACTGTGAAAATCTCTCCATTCTCTTACAAGCCTTTGGTTCAATATAATCCTTAGCAACAAAATCCTTTACCTCAGCAGCAATCTTAGTCTTAAATCCGGATGTATCGAACTGGGTAATCGGAGCAATACCAACCCTGCTTTCCTTAACTCCATTCCAGAACTCATCAACACTTAATCCAATCGGGGTAATTGCACCCATTCCTGTTACTACAACTCTACGCATGTTTCAAATCTCTCTTTCCAGACTAAATTAAATGTATATATTCAGCGAAGCTTAACAAATACATTAATTCTTCTATTTAGTATTAGTAATAATCAAGACTCTCCAGCGAGTCAATATTTAACTTAAGGTGAAAATCATCTTTCAGATGAATAAAAAGGGGTCACACACTCATACCGCCATCAACACAGATGACCTGTCCCGTAATATATGAGGCTTTATCAGACGCAAGAAAAGCTACAGTCTCAGCTACATCCTCAACATTGCCCAGACGTCTCATTGCGATTCTTTCTGCAACCTGTTGTTTTGCATCCTCCGGCATCGCATCAGTCATCTCAGTCACAATGAATCCCGGTGCTACTGCATTGACAGTAATTCCCCTTGAACCAAGCTCTTTGGCAGCAGACTTGGTTATGCCGACAATCCCCGACTTAGAAGCCGAATAATTAACCTGTCCGCCATTACCATAAACTCCTACAACACTGGACATATTGATTATATGACCTTCTTTCTGTTTTAACATCTGCCTGGAGATATGTTTTATGCAGTTAAATGTACCCTTAAGATTCGTATCTACAACCGCATCGTAATCCTCCTCGGACATCTTCATCAACAAACCGTCCCTGGTAATCCCGGCATTATTGACTAAAATATGTAGACCGCCAAATTCATTAACAATATCCTTCATCATTATCTCTACAGCAGAATAATCGGCAACATCACACTGATATTTAATTGCTTTGCCTCCATTTGCTTCAATCACAGCAACAACTTCTTTCGCCCGCGACTCATTACCGTTATAATTAACCACAACCGTTGCTCCATAGCCGGCAAGAGTAATTGCTGTTGCCCTTCCAATTCCACGACTTGCACCGGTTACAAGTGCCACCTTACCATCTAACATAGTGCCTCCTTTTTAATATCAACATAAAGCTTCTTTTACCTTATCAATATCCTCATATTTATCCACATTGATAATTGTAACTTCTTTGTCCCTGCTCTTTGCAATCTTCTTAACAAATGAAGATAATGTCTTACCGGGACCTATCTCAATAAACGTATCAACTCCATCATCAAGCATTGCCTCTACACACTGTATCCACTTGACAGAGTTAGATACCTGATCGGCAAGAAGCTTCTTGACATCTTTCTTATCTTCAACAAAGCCGCCTGTAACATTGGTTACATACGGGATTGTGATATCATTAATCTTAACATCGGCAAGTTCCGAAGACAATTTATCTCCGGCACCCTTAAGCATCGGTGAGTGGAACGGTCCACTAACATTTAAAGGAATACATCTCTTAGCTCCGGCTTCCTTCAATAATTCACATGCTTTATCAACTGCTTCTTTCTCACCTGATATTGCAATCTGTCCCGGACAGTTATAATTGGCAATACCTACTATTCCATCAACCTTATCACATACTTCTGCTATCTTATCGGCATCAAGTGCTATGATTGCGGCCATACCGCCCTTCCCGACAGGCACCTCATCCTGCATATATAATCCACGTTTTCTTACAACCCTGGCACAATCCTCAAAATCCATTACGCCGGAAGCAACAAGTGCCGAATACTCACCAAGGGAAAGACCGCCGGTCACATCCGGTTTGATTCCCAAATCTTCTACGGCCTGAAGCATTGCTATTTCCGTTGTGAGCATTGCTATCTGTGTATATTCCGTTATATTGATATCTTCATTCTCTTCAAAGCAAAGTTTTGCGAGATCAAGCTGTGTAGCCTTGGAAGCTTTGTCAAAAATTTCTTTAGACTTCTTGTTATTGTCATAAAATTCTTTACCCATTCCGACATACTGTGCTCCCTGCCCGGGGAACACAAACGCAATCTTATGTACTTTCATTTCATTATCTTCCTTATGATTATGTTCTTCACTTTCTGTTATATCCGTTAAAGAAGAATTGCCGGCTTTTTCAAGCTTTTCGCCTTTCCTTCTCGACAACAGATTAAGTTTCTTATCAAATATTTTTTCATGGTTCTTATCATCAGAATTGGAATTACCCGTCTCTTCAATCGTATCCTCAGGATCGGAATCCTCCTCTATGACCTCCGGAGTCTCCATACCCCATTCCATAAGCTGTGCTCCCCATGTAAGTCCTCCTCCGAAACCACATAGTACAATCTTTTGTCCCGGTGCTAACATTCCCTTTCTATTCATCTCATCGAGCAAAATAGGAATTGATGCTCCGGATGTATTACCCACATGATCTATATTCATCGGGAATTTTTCAATGGGAAGCTGCATTTTTCTGGCAACGGATTCAATAATACGCGCATTAGCCTGATGAAGTATGAAATAGTCTATATCATCTTTGGTAACATCTGCCCGCTGCAATAATAAATCTATACATGCCGGAACCTTTCGAACAGCAAACTTAAAGATATCCGGACCTATCATCTGAATATAATGCTTATCTTCCTTCTTCTTGTTAAGGAAGTTTCTTGTAGAGCGGTCCTTACATTTCAACGACATACCCTTGGAGCCGTCACTTCTGGTAATATTACTGATAATACCACGTTCCTGATCTCTGACAATGGCAGCTCCGGCACCATCGCCAAATAAAATACAAGTAGAACGATCCTTCCAATCAACCATCTTGGAAAGAGTCTCAGCACCGACAACCAGTGCTGTCTTTGCTAAACCTGAGCGTATGTAAGCATCTACCGTCTGCAATGCATAAACAAAACCGGTGCATGCTGCGTTGATATCAAAACATGTAGCATTTACAGCTCCAATCTTATCTTGAACGATACAAGACATCGAAGGTGTAGCTCTTTCCGGTGATACCGTTGCAAATATAATAAGGTCAATCTCTTTAGGATCAATTCCCGCATTATCAATAGCTTCTAACGAAGCCTGTGCTCCCATAAATGAAGTCACCTCATCAGTTGCGATATGACGGCTGTTAATTCCTGTATGTTCACGAATCCATTCATCATCCGTCCTGACCAGTTTAGTCAGCTCATTATTGTCAATAACTGTCGGTGGCAAAAAACTGCCTGTTCCGATAATTCCGGTTGCCATATTTACCTCTTTTCT
>CAJOLO010000091.1 GCA_905235345.1 uncultured Lachnospiraceae bacterium | reverse complement strand
AACACGGGTCAGTTCGGTTATTGGATAGTGGAATTGAACCAGTGATATTCATACATGGTAGTCACTGTTAAGCAGGGAGTAGCGCAGATGATCCTTAAATTCGCCTTCTACCTGGACGCTCTTATATTCAATTCCTTCATATGTAAAGCCGAGTCTTTCCAGTACATGGATGGAACGAACATTGTCAGGGGAGACCTTTGCTTCGATACGGTGCGTGTTATAGTCGGAGAACATAACCTGTATTGCGGCCTGACAGCTTTCAGTGGCAAATCCCATTCCCCAGAAGTCGTGGTGAAGCTTATAGCCGATGGATGCTGAAGAAAATGGTATGGGTCTGATCCTGAAAAAGTTGACACTTCCTACTAGAACCGAGGGATCGTTTCTAAGATATAAGTAGTAGCGCAGGGCATGTCCTTTCATAGTTTCGTTGTATTCATACTGTGCAGAGGCCTGTTGATATTCTAAGGTGTAGAATGCCTCGGGACGAGTAGGTTCAAAAGGGTCAAAATACATTCTGTTTTCGTTATAAAATTTAAGAACCTTATCTGCTGCCTTGTCATTTTCGACCTTCATGATAAGTCGAGGGGTGTTAACCAGGAAAGACATATTATTTTCTCCTTGCAAAAAACTGTTATAATTGGTATGTTAACTTATGTTACGGATATCGGTACACATGCTTTGATATATGTGGGCATATATTCGATTTACTTTGCTCATTTTATCATAGATGATAGGAGAGGTACAATGGAAAATGATGAAAAGTACATGAGAGAGGCTATAAAACAGGCGAAAAAGGCTGTTGCAAACGGAGATGTTCCGATTGGATGTGTGATAGTTCGGGAGGATAAGATAATCGCAAGAGGATATAATAAAAGAAATGCAAGGAAAACGACTCTTGCTCATGCGGAGCTTATAGCTATTGAAAAAGCATCGAAGAAGGTAGGAGACTGGCGCCTTGAAGACTGTACTATGTATATAACTTTAGAACCGTGTCAGATGTGTGCGGGAGCAATAGTCCAGGCGAGAATTCCGAAGGTTGTGGTTGGTGCAATGAATAAAAAGGCCGGGTGCGCAGGCTCCATAATTAATTTATTTCAGGTGGAAGCATTTAATCATCAGGTGGAATTCGAACATGGAGTATTGGAGGAGGAATGCTCGGAAATGTTATCCGGGTTTTTTAAGAATCTTCGGTTGAGGAAAAAGGAACAAGAGTAGTTAAAACTATATAATTATAATAATATGCGATATGAGTAAATTTTATGGTAAATATATGCGTTAATAAAGCGGTGGTTGACATTAATGAGCGATTACTGTATACTAACGATTGTTCGCATAAAAAGATGGGCATGGATGATTAATATCCTTTGACTCATGTATAAAGCAGTCATTTATATGCGGGCCGCTGAATTGTGTGAATATAACTGAATATGTCAAATCTTTCCGTGCAGCCGGGGCATTAGCGGTGCCTTGTACCTGTTGCTATAGCAGGGGTGATGATCTACAGAGGGTTTTAGCTTTTAATGCTGCCCACAGTAAGTGGACGTGCGGGTCTTGCGCAATGGAAACCTATGAACCGTGTCAGGTCGGGAACGAAGCAGCACTAAGTAGGAGCTTTCATGTGCCGCAAGGGTGCCTGGATTGAGTTAACTGCTGTGGTAACTGATTGGAAGCGGATTCGAAGCAGATCGCACGGATTTATTATTTGAAATTAACATTTACACACATCTCACTATCACAGTTCACTGTAATAGTAGAAATTATGTAAAATTTATATGTTTTTTTTATTTACGGGTGGAATAATTTGAAAAATAGTGTTACAATAATAACAAGTTTATTTTTCATATGTACGATACTGTTAATGTAAAAATGGGAGTTAGTAGCATGAACTATGCAAATGTGATTGAGTTTGTTAAGGAGAAGATTGCTGTTAATGGTCGACCACCTAATTATCCGTTTCGGGATCGCTTTGAACATACAATGCGGGTATATCGTTGGGCAATCAAGCTTCAGGCAAGAGTCGGAGGAGATTTAGATATTATTGCTTTGGCAGCATTGCTTCATGATGTTGGTTGGGAAGAAGGAAGAGATCATGGAGAGGTCGGTGCTGAGATAGCGGTAGAATATTTAGACAGTATAGGACTTGATCCGGTAATGATTGGAAGAGTTGGTGAGATTATACGTATTCATGAAGATAAGGATACTACTGACCCACTATCGTTGGAATGCCAGGTTGTTATGGATGCAGATCTTTTGGATGAAGTTGGAGCTGTAAGCGTATTGTGGGATTCTATGGCAACTGCCTGTGAGGATGATGCTAATTATAAGAAGGCATATTACAGAATCAAAGAGTATTATAACGGGAACAGACCTAAGATACGAAGATGTAAGACTGAGGCAGGCAGGATAGAATTTGACAAGAGGATGAAGCTGCTGGAGGATTTTCTTTATCAGTTGGAAAGAGAGTTGTTTTAAGTATATCTTAATTTGAGGATATAATCTATAAGTATATTTAGAAGGAGTATGGAGTATTATGAAACAATTATTAAAGGTTATAGTAGCGATTGTTATTTTAATAGCGGTAGGATATGGTGTATATTTGATTTTGCCGGATTATCCTCATGATTTTGTTAAGTCGGTTGTTCAGCCTATTGTGGACGTGGAGGCTAAGACAAGAATTACTCAGGTTCAGAATATGTCTGTAGGAATAAAGGAGCTTGATGGAGTAACCTATAAGACTGCATTGGAAAAGAATAATGGTTCGAACTGTTGGGTATATGACAAGGATGAAACAACCGGACAGGAGACAGTTGTTTACAGAGGCAATGGTGCCCCTGTTAATATGAAAGATTATTCAGATTATAACGGAAAGCTTTATACAAGTGCTTCTGTGAAATTCGAATTTATTATTACAGGAAACTCTGTTGAGATAATTCCTTATCTTAATGATACCAAAATGAACATTAAAGATGGTGCGCATGTTGAACAGAATAAAGAAGTGTTGCAGATGATTGTTTCTCAATTGTATGGTGGAATGGAGGAAGAATAATATTATCTGTTGTTAAAAGGACATCCGATTGGCTATATCGGATGTCCTTTTTTATATACCGTTTGATTTTGAAAAGATATTGGTCGAGTCCCAATTCTGTCAGGTTAAGGATTCCACAAGCTTCATGATAGTGCCGATAGAATCTGACATCTCGCTTTCCTCCATTGCTTTGATGTACTGCTCTTTGTGTGTCGATACATCTCTGATTGCATTTAACAAAGATGTTTTTGATAATTCTTCCTCTTCGATAACATAGCTGTAACCACTTTTCTTAAAGGATTTTGCATTGAGTATCTGATCGCCTCTGCTGGCTGCTTTGGAAAGCGGAATAAGGATGTTTGGTTTCTTTAAGGCCAGCAGCTCACATATGGCATTGGCACCTGCTCTTGATATGACAATGTCGCATAATGCAAAAAGATCACGAAGTTCTTTTGATATATATTCGAATTGTACATATCCTTTCTTATTGGATAAGCTTTCGTCCAGATGATCTTTTCCGCATAGATGTATAACCTGAAAATTGGGAAGAATATCATCTAAGCTTTCACGTATAATGTTGTTGATTACAACGCTTCCGCTGCTGCCTCCTATTATCAGGAGGGTTGGTTTGTCAGAATCTAAATGACAGAATTCGGCGGCTCTTTTTCTGTCGCCTTCAAACAGTTCTTTTCTGATAGGGGTTCCGGTAAGAACGGCTTTTCCTTCCGGCAGAAGGTCGAAGGTTTCTTTAAAGTTACAGCATACCTTGGAGGCAGAGGGAATACATATCTTGTTGGCAAGTCCCGGTGTCATGTCCGATTCATGTATTATGGCAGGGACTTTATTTTTCTTTGCAGCTAATACAACAGGTACGGTTACGAATCCGCCCTTTGAGAATACAACATCCGGTTTTATCTCCTTTATCAGATGGTTTGCTTCTGAAAAGCCTTTGACAACACGGAACGGGTCAGAGAAATTCTTGACATCGAAATATCTTCTGAGTTTTCCGGAGGAGATTCCGTAATAAGGGATTCCGATATCCTCTATCAATTTCTTTTCAATTCCGTTATATGAACCTATATAGTGTATATCATATCCGGCTTCTTTAAGACTCGGAAGCAATGCTATATTGGGTGTTACATGTCCGGCTGTTCCACCGCCGGTCAAAATGATTTTCTTCATGTTTTTAAGTCCCCCTTGTACTTGTGGTTATAATTTGATCGGGTTTAATTGTATCATACTTATTGTGAAATTCATAGTGCACTTTCGAGAACGCTTATGACATTTCCGGTGCGGAATGCACTTAGGTTTTGCAAGCGGGCATGGTGAGGCGGCAAAAAAATGTCGAATAAAAAATGATTTCTTTGATTAATGTAAAAAATCATAATAATACATGGAAAATATACGATGGACTTTTCTTGAGTTTGGTATCTGTCATTAGTAAACTGATAAGGAGGTGATTCGGCTTTATGGCAAGGCTGAAATAATAACATACTTAATTTAAGGTAATGAAGAACCGGAAGGGAAGGAACAATATGGCAACAGAATTATTAACACACAATTTATTTATGACAGGGATTATATCGGTGGGGGTGCTTAGCATTTTTCTTCAATGGATGATGACGCTCTCATTAAAAGGATATGTTAAAGCGTCTGCCAATATGAAGACAACGAAGAAAAAAGTCATGATAAATATCAAGAACCAGTTTGAGACAATGTATGAAATGAATTCAAAGGTGAGAAATATGGACGCCTATGTGGACAAGTATCTTATAAAGCTGAGATTTATGGGGATTACATATTCGGGCTGGGAGAGAATCCCGTTTCTTACGGCAGGTATAATATTGATGATTGCATGTGTCGGTGCATTTTGCGGGTATAACGGACAGGTTGACGGTATGTATTATGCAGAACTTTTATTTGCATCAGGAATTTCTTTGGTATGTTTATTTGTGTTCTTTCATATATTTGGAATAAAAACAAGAAAGCTGCAGATTCACATTCAGCTTGCGGATTATCTGGAAAATTATCTGGCCAACAGATTGGATAAGAAAAAGAACTTTGATGATGAACCGGAAAAAACATTTCAGAACATTGATTATGACAAGGTGGATTATACGTCTGATGAAATGAAACCATCGGCGGAGGAAGACATGGAGATGTTGAAACGGCTTATCCGGGAAATGGATGATAAGAGTGAAAATGAGAAAGAAAAGGTTTCACATGAGGTGGCGGCATCAACTGAGGAGCAATCTGATATAGAATTGCTGGAGGAATTTGTGCAGAGCTTTCTTTCATAGAAAGAGGAAATCTTATTGAAGAAATATAAAAGAATATGGATAGCGGCAGCGATAATATCAGCGGCAGTTATATTATGCCGGGTCGGGCAGAAGATGGGTATTATCGACACTCAAAACAGAGGAATTAATTTGCGGCAGGATGAAGGTGAAAAGCCGGAAAGACATAAGAAAAACAGTCATGACAAGAAGATTACCGAATCTTTGGATGATGAGAATTTAACCACGGATAAAAATGAAAAAACATGGGCGGATTACCTGACAGAGAATAATACATTGGAGCTGTCGAGAATCGTCAGGGAGAATCGTAATATAGTGGATGGCAGCGATTATAATGCCATCGATAACAAGCTTTATGCATGGTGGTTTAAGAGAAATGATGCACATGAAAAATCAGGTTGCCAGCAGGACTTTGATATTACGGCTTATGATGCACATTATATAGTTCCGGTCAGCGATAAAAGAATATATATTACATTTGACTGTGGATATGAAAATGGTTTTACGGCGGACATTTTAGATACTCTGAAAGAGGAGGGCGTTACCGCTGCTTTTTTCGTGACACAGACATTTATACGGGATAATGTAGAACTTACGAGACGTATGAAGGAGGAGGGGCATCTTGTGTGTAATCATACGGTTACCCATCCGTCAATGCCATCAAAATCGATAGAGGAACAGAAAAGTGAGCTGCTTACATGTGAGAATTATATGAAAGAGGCTACCGGCTATGACATGGATCTTTTCTTCAGACCTCCGAGAGGAGAGTACAGTGAGAGGACACTTCAGATGGCAAAGGATATGGGATATACTACTATTTTCTGGTCTATGGCGTATCTCGACTATGATGTAAATAATCAGCCGGCTGCACAGCATGTCATCGAGCATTTTGGAAAATATTATCATCCGGGAGCAATACCGCTTATGCATAATGTATCGGTGGCCAATAGAGATGCGCTTTCCGAAGTTCTCAAAAATTTAAAAAAAGAAGGATATAGTTTTGGGTCACTTTATGAATTAAAGAATTGAAGGAATAGAAAAGAAAATATTGATATTTGCCCGCTGATTTGTTAGAATATAGAATGATTTTATAGAAAACTGCGGGTGTGATATATCCCGTACATATGAAAACAAAGGAGAGCAATGAGATGGCTGAGAGTATTAGTTTTGATTATAGCAATACGATGTTCATGATATCTGAGGATGACATCGAGGCTATGAAGACAAGGGTTTTGGATGCAAAAAAGACATTACTTGACAGAACCGGTGAGGGTAATGATTTTCTTGGATGGATCGATCTTCCCGTGAATTATGACAAGGAAGAGTTTAACAGAATCAAAGCTGCGGCTAAGAAGATTCAGAGTGACTCGGACGTATTGATCGTAATTGGTATCGGCGGATCTTACCTGGGTGCAAGAGCAGCGATTGAGGCATTGAGACATACCTTCTATAATGTAATTGATAAGGATACAAGAAAGGGTACACCAGAGATTTATTTCTGCGGTAACAACATCAGTTCTACATACTTAGAGCATTTGTTAGATGTGGTTGGAGACAGGGATTTCTCTATTAATATAATTTCCAAGTCGGGAACTACAACGGAGCCGGCAATTGCTTTTCGTTTATTCAAGAAGCTTTTGGTTGAGAAATACGGACAGAAGGAAGCTGCTAAGAGAATCTATGCAACCACCGATAAGGAAAAGGGAGCTCTTAAGAAACTGGCAGACGAAGAAGGTTATGAAACATTCGTAGTGCCGGATGATGTAGGAGGCCGTTTCTCTGTTCTCACAGCAGTAGGTTTACTTCCGATTGCAGTCAGCGGAGCCGATATCAAGCAGTTGATGGTGGGTGCGGCTTCTGCAAGACAGTCCTACATCGAGAAAGATTTTGAGGATAATGCGGCATTGCAGTATGCTGCCATTCGTAATATATTGAGAGAAAAGGGCAAGACTATGGAGATTCTTGCTAACTATACACCATCCGTTCACTATATCGGTGAGTGGTGGAAGCAGTTATTCGGTGAGTCAGAGGGTAAGGACGGAAAGGGTATCTACCCTACAGCCTGTGACTTTACAACAGACTTACATTCTCTTGGACAGTTCATTCAGGACGGTACCAAGAATCATATCGAGACGGTAATCAATATCGGTTCTCCGAGACGTAAGATCATCATGGAGCGTGAGGATGACGATCTGGATGGACTTAATTATCTTGCCGGAAGAACAGTTGATTATATCAATAAGCAGGCAATGAACGGTACAGTGCTTGCTCATGTGGACGGTGAGATTCCGAATATGATGATCACTCTTCCTTATATGTCAGAGTTCAACTTAGGTGAGCTGTTCTATTTCTTCGAGTTTGCATGCGGTGTATCCGGATATGTTCTTGGCGTCAATCCGTTTAACCAGCCGGGTGTAGAGAGCTATATATGTTCGCATTGCTTGGCAAACCGGGATTCGAGGAGCAGAGAGCAGAACTGCTCAAGAGAATGGAGAAATGATAATGTCAGCAAAGCTGTTGAATAATTATTGGTAACATGTTTTCAGGGCAGGCAGTCAGATTGATCGGATTGCCTGCTTTTTTATGTAGTGCGCTCTTTTTATAAGCTAATACTGTTGATTTTTTGTAGCTTTGCAAGTATAATATTGGTTTATGAGCGGTTTGCGGCTGTTGGCAATGCGAAAACAGGCAGTGGTTGCGTTAAAGGGATCGGTGGTCGATACATAAACAGCTATGAAAAGTGTATTGTGTATTGGACAGTTGCAAAATAATCATAATGTGTTAGAATGTGATGATAAAGGAGAATAGATCATGGAAGATAATTCAACTTTGGGTATGGATTATGACAAGTATGCCGGTATTCTTGCACACCCTACATCATTTCCCGGCAATTACGGAATAGGTGATTTGGGTCCGGGAGCTTATGCTTTTGTGGATTTTTTGGAGAAATCAGGACTTAATCTCTGGCAGGTGCTGCCACTTGGACATACAGGATTTGGTGATTCACCTTATCAGCCATTTTCTTCCTTTGCAGGACAGCCACTTATCATTGGCATTGATCCGTTGAGGGAGAAGGGACTTTTGCGGGATGAGGATTTTAATGACATGCCTCAGTGGAATCTGCAAAAGGTTGAATATGGTAAGGTTATAGAGTTTAAGACGGGACTTCTCAGGAAAGCTTTTGATCGTTACGAGAATCCGGATATTTCCGACGGCTGTTCTACTGATGAAGAATTTGTGGCTGCATACCGGGAATTTAAGGATAATACAGAGTGGCTTGATGACTATGCACTTTTTATGGCTTGCAAGGATCATTTTAACGGAATGCCATGGTATATGTGGGAGAATTCCATTAAGAAGCCTTCAGAGAAACATAAGGCAGAGTGGCTGGAGAAATTATCCGATCAGGTTGAGTATTATCGCTTTGTTCAGTTCCTTTTTCACAAACAATGGTTTGCGCTTAAGGAATATGCCAACGGGAAGGGTATTAAGATTGTAGGTGATATTCCTATTTTTGTGGCATGGGACAGCGTTGATGTATGGGCCAATAAGAATTTATTTGATCTGGATTCAAAGGGATATCCCAAGACTGTTGCGGGAGTTCCTCCTGATTATTTTTCTGAGACAGGTCAGCTTTGGGGAAATCCTTTATATAAATGGAGTGAGCATACCAAGACCGGTTACGAGTGGTGGATAGCAAGACTTAGACACCAGTTAAGGCTTGCGGATTTTGTGAGACTTGATCACTTCCGTGGATTTGATAAATTCTGGGCAGTTCCTTATGGCGAGGAGACTGCGGTGAACGGTAAATGGGTTAAGGCGCCGGGGATTAATTTCTTCACGCATCTTGAGGCTACACTTGGTTATCACATGCCTATAATAGCTGAGGATCTCGGACAGATTGATCAGTCTGTTATTGATCTTCGGGATAAGTTTGGACTTCCCGGAATGAAGATATTACAGTTCGGTTTTGAAAATCCGGATGAGAATAGCTTTCTTCCACATAACTATGTGAGGAATTGTGTGTGCTATACCGGAACTCATGATAATGACACGACTCTTGGCTGGTATCAGAAATGTTATGAGCAGTCAAGAGATAAGCTTAGAAGATATTATAATACGGATGGAGGCGATGTGTGCTGGACACTTATCCGCGCATGCTTTTCATCGGTTGCCAATATGGCAATTGTTCCCATGCAGGATGTACTCTGCTTAGATTCATGGGCGAGATTAAATACACCCGGTACAGGTGAGGGGAATTGGGCGTGGAGATTCAGATATGAGGATATGTCTCCACAGCTTGAGGCAAGACTTTATGAGACTGCTAAACTGTATGGAAGATAATAATCTTCCTTGTGAAGTTTTGCAAGAATAGAGGATGATGTAATGAAAAATGTTTTGGTGTTAGGATTTTTTCTTTTGTATCTTATAATTATGATTCCGGTGCATCTGATTATCAGAATTATCGGAATATGGAATCCTGAACTCAGATATAAGATAGGTAATTTTTTTGTGTATTGGGCGTTTCGCTGGGTGCTTTTTCAAGCAGGTGCTCATGTGACAATTGAGGGAAAGGATAATATACCGGACGAACCGGTGCTGTTCGTTTCCAATCATAGAAGCTACTTTGATATATTGCTTATTCATACTTCATCGGGAAAACGTCCGGGATTTGTTGCGAAAGCTGAGATGGACAAGTTTCCTCTGCTTAACTGGTGGATGAGGGATATATGCTGTCTGTTTCTTGACCGGAATGATCTGAAATCGGGATTACAGATGATCAAGGATGGAGTCGAGCTTATTAAAAAAGGTCATTCCATGGTAATATGCCCTGAGGGTACAAGAAGCCAGCAGAAGGAGATGCTGCCGTTTAAAGAGGGAAGTCTTAAGATGGCTGACAGAGCAGGCTGCATGGTGGTTCCGGTTGCACTTATAGACAGTGACCAGATGTTAGAGGCAAGACCGGGATTTCACATTAAGAGCGGCAGTCCCAAGGTCATTTATGGTGAGCCGTTCTATCTTAAGGATCTGGATAAAGAGAATAAGAAACATGCAGGTGCCTATGTGCAGGGAATCATTAAGGATATGATCGATGCTGCCGGAGGACAGACGATATGAAGCTTCAAGCTCTGTTATAACACATAATTTATTTATAATTAAAAGGAGGAATTGTATGAGTCCGTGGATTGTAACATTAATAATAGTTGTGGTAGTGGTAGGTATATTGGTTGCTCTTTATATTTTTGGCAATAAGATGCAGAAGAAGCAGCTTGAACAGAAGGAGCAGATGAGAGCATCTGCACAGATGACGTCAATGCTTGTCATTGATAAAAAGATTATGAAGCTTAAGGATGCAGGACTTCCCAAGGCGGTAATGGAGCAGGCACCAAAGCGCTATCAGAACGCAAAGATGCCGATTGTAAAAGCGAAAGTCGGACCGCAGACAATGAACTTAATATGTGATGACGGAATCTTCGATGATATTCCGACAAAATGCGAAGTTAAAGTTATGGTGAGCGGTATATACATTACAGAGATAAAGAGCATAAGAGGAAAACGCAAGAATCAGCCGGAGGAGCCTAAGAAGAAATCCCTTGCACAGAAGATGAGAAAGAAACAGAGTGAGTTACAGGCAGAGTATGCAAAGGAGGAGAAAGCAAAGCAGGCAAAGAAGGCTGCCAAAGATGAGGAGAAGAAGAAAAAAGAGCAGGCAAAGAAAATAACAAACTAATAAATTAGAGATAAAAATATCGGATTACTTCATGGTTGATGTGATCCGATATTTTTATGAAGGCTGCTGATGGCCGGGCTTAAGCAGATAAATGTGCTTAAGAAATAAATAATTTCTTCCGACATAATAAATAGATGTTTGTTAGCAGGACTCACAAGCGGGTTTTGATTGTTATGTATGAAATATATATGATATAAGTTTATATAAGCAGAAATGTAGAAACGAGGTGGCATGTTATCATGAATTATCATATTACGGGGAATAATCCGGGTGGCTATGACAACACCCTGTTTGGAAATACCAATCCTGGCGGCGGGGTTGCCATAACCGGGCACAATGGCAGCGGTGCAGGAAGTATTTTAAAGGGAAACAGTGTGGGAGATCTTCTTGCATGTACGCTTGTGCAAGGGGGAAAAGAGCCCGTACTTGATCTTAACGGAGTGCAGTTGAAGACTAAGGCAACGGCTGAGCTTTCGGAGGCACAACCCGGTGATACCATTTATTTGAAGATTAATGCTGCCAATTCGAAGCAGGTGTCACTATCTGTTGTAGGTGTAAAGCCTTTAGAGGTTCCTGAAACGTTGGAGGCTGCAACAAGTGCACAGGTAATGACAAGTACAGAACAGTTTTCAGAGATGATAAAGGATAATCTTGACGGAGCATTGGATGAGAAAGAGGCCGGGGAGAATCAGAAGGAGATATTAAGAAGCCTTTCTACGGATGAGATCGCAAAGCTTAGAATGATGCAGATAGATGTTACCAATTCCACACTTTCAGATCTTCTTGGAATGGTTGTCACTATAAGGTCGGGAGAGCATCGGCAGGAGGTCAATGAGCAGATAGGTGATATTGTCAGGGAGACGATAGGTAAGCTCAGAAACTCTGTTATTGCAGGAAATGGCAATCAGCAGTCAGTGGCAGGTGGTACAGGTGCTCAGGACAGTGACGGAAGTATCGGAACAGGTGAAGATGCTGAAGCTATAGTGGATGAGGAGAGTGCACCGGGCATTAACAGACTTAACAGTGAAGGATATGTAGTTAAGGTTGCGGCACCTAAGGTGACAAGAGCTGTGGCCGGTAATGCTGGCGGTGTCGGGCAGTCAGGTAAGGTTATAGATGATTTCAAGGTGACAGATGAGCAGATGATATATCTTATAAAGAACAGCCTTAATCTTACGATAGAGAATCTGGACACTGCAAGGAACAGCGTTAATGAAGAAAGTCCGTCTGTGGAGCTTCCGATAAATGAACAGGTATGGAATGACATTTATCTGCAAGTGACGGGTATTATTGAGTCGGCTGGAATGTCCGTTAGTGAGCAGAGTGTTTCGGGAGCGCAGTTTATGTTAAAGCATGAGCTTCCCATAACAGTGGATTCGTTAAGAATATATATGTCGGTTAATTCTCTTAATCAGCGGGGATTGCAGGAGGCTCAGACCGAGGCGAATATTATTGAGCAGATTTCCATGGGTAATCCTCCGGAAACTGCGAGGATAACGGGGAGCACGCTGCATGACAGGGCCTCGCAGCTGGTCGAGAAGGTGCAGTCCATTACAGCGCGCTCGGTGGATATGGCGGTAAGTCAGGGAAAGCCGCTTACTGTATCATACCTTTATAATTCGTCTATGAGAAACGTAGATGTCAAGAGAATGCGGACGGCTGTCAATACCGGTGTTGAGGGGGCCAGTCTGTCACTTTCTGCAATGGAACAGAATGGTTCGGCAGAGGGCGCAGGGATTCCTTTATCCACTAATCCTCATGCCGTAACGGCAAGGAGGCAGTTGGAAGAGATAAGGCTTTCCATGACTATAGAGGCTGCTAACCGCCTTGTCAGACAGGATATCAATATTGATGCAAGACCGCTTTCAGAGATTGTTGACGTTTTGAGAAATCAGGAAAATACATACTATGAGAATGTCGTATCCTCTCATGACCTTCACGATATACCGGAGAATGTAGATTTACTTAAGGAAACCCTGAAAGAAACCGATGGCTTGAAGAATCTTCCGGCATACGCATTGGGTGAGGTGGTAAGAAGACCTTCAATTACTGTCGGAGGACTTTATGAAAATGCCAATCATATGAAGATGACATTGGCAGGCAAAGCTTACGAGACAATGATGACAAAGCCGAGACGTGACATGGGAGATTCTATCAATGATGCCTTTAGGAATGTGGATGATATATTGAAGGACATGAATCTTGATAAAAATCAGGAGAATCAGAGAGCTATAAGGATTCTTGCCTATAATGAGATGGAACTGACGCCGGAAAATATTGCGAATGTGAAGTCGGCAGATGCAAAGGTTCAGCAGATGTTCGAGACTCTTACACCACAGATAGTGCTTAATCTGATAAGAGAGAATAAGAATCCTCTCAACATGACAATAGACGGACTTAATCAGGAGATAATGCAGCAACGGGAGGTAAGAGGAGTTACGGACGAACAGAGATTTTCCGAATTCCTGTATCAGCTTGACAAAACAAACGGAATTACACAGGAGGAGCGTACAGGCTTTATCGGCATTTATCGTCTCCTTGATAAGGTTCAAAAATCCCATGGCAAAGATATAGGAGCATTGGTTAGAAACGGTCAGGATGTAACTCTTAATAATCTGTTTTCCGCAGATAAGAGCAGACGAGTTCGGGGAATGGATGTTTCGATAGATGACAGCTTTGGGGAGAGGGAGAATGTTTCTACCAATCAGAAGAGCATTATTGACCAGATTAATACGGCATATAATGAGACTCTTACAGGGAGTATACTTCGTCATATTCATCCGGAAACATTAAAGAGCCTGAACAATATGAATTTTACAAATATGAGCATGGAAGAGCTTGAGGGACTGATGAAGGCGGGAGATACCGAAGCCGGTCAGATGGATATAAGCGGTGAGATAGGGGAAAGACTTATGGAAGCGCTTGCCTATGAGGAGGATGTGGCAACCATGCTTGAGGCGAATGATATGCCGGGCACGGTCACTAATATTATTGCCGCAAGGCAGGTTATGTTTGGACAGGATGGCATCTATGGTATGATGCATGACTTAAAGAGTGGATTGTCAAAGGAGGCAAAAGACAGGATAACAAGACAGGAGGAGAG
>CAJOLO010000090.1 GCA_905235345.1 uncultured Lachnospiraceae bacterium | reverse complement strand
GACCGTAGTGGAACGAAGACATGTCGAGGCTTTTTGACCTGCGCTATTCGAGAAAGCAGGCAAGTTATTAGTCGAGTTAATTAGAAACTGAAGCACTAGATTATATTATGGAGAAAATATATGGAAAAATTAAAGTTTGTACTTATTACAATAGCAATGTGGATATTTGCCTATTTAATAACATTTGATCCAACAGGAAATAATTATCTGAAAAACGGAATAAAGGTTAATGCTGAAATAAGTCAGATCACTCCCAGAATAAGATCCGGATGTGATTATGAATGTTTTTATATAAATGATAAGGGGGAGAAGGTTTCGGCTGAGTTGATCCTTAATCAGTTTAATGGTGAATTGGGACAGGTGGTTGAGGGATATTATCTTCCTGAAAAACCTAATACTGTCTGGTGTAAAGGAAAGAGTGGATTTATGCTCGTATTCACATTGATAGTAGACGGATTGGCAATTTTAATGACCGGTCTTTTGATTTTTAGTTTTGTTTCATCGGGAAAAAAGGAATCGCCTAATGTTCCGCCTTCTTATGCATGGGATGGAAATGAGAGCTATGATATGACATCGACTGCAGACGTCAAGGCAGATCCTTGGGGTTATAACCAAACTCAGACATGGGATGAAAAACAGGCTGCGAAAGAAGCAAGAGACGAGTGGAGCAGACAGCATGTGTCAAGAACTTACAATGAGAGAAATGATAATAATGATTCTGAAAACGAAAACCATTGGAAGGATGAAGAGTGGAGTGGTAATCAGGAAATAAAAAATCGCGAAAGCTCAACGGGCTTGAAGTTGAGATTATGAGAGGTGATGGCGGTACCGGATGAAGAGAAGGTGGCGGCGATAAAGGGAAACGTCTGTAAGCAAATCTTTACAGATGTTTTCTTTTTTATTGGATTTCATATCCATTAATGGGCAGATTAAATATCTGTTAACAGTGTGCCTGAAAAAGAGGAAGAGTATCTTACTCTTAATTTTTGTGGATATATATAACCCACCTGTTGACACTGCTGGTTTCCTACTATATAATGACCGATAGCAACTTACAGCTTTAGTGGTTGGCACGGAGGAGATTATTGAAATGACTGAAGAAAATCCATTAGGAACAAAGCCGGTAGGCAAGCTTTTATTGTCATTGGCAATACCGGCAATAATAGCTAATGTAGTGAATGCACTTTACAATATTGTTGACCAGATATTTATCGGACAGGGAGTCGGGTATCTTGGAAATGCAGCGACATCTGTGGCGTTTCCGCTGACGACGATCTGTATGGCAATCGGATTGATGGTGGGACTTGGAGCTGCATCGGGTTTTAATCTGGAGCTTGGCAGGAAGAACGAAGATCAGGCAAGGAAGATTGCAGGAACAGCAGCAAGTATTCTTGTGATTAGCGGAATCATAATATGCATATGTGTACGCATGTTTTTGACACAACTGCTTACTATGTTTGGAGCGACAGATCAGATACTCACATATGCGGAAACATATGCGGGAATTACTTCATTCGGTATTCCGTTTCTGTTATTTTCAACCGGAACGAATCCGCTTGTAAGAGCAGACAGAAGTCCGAAATACTCTATGGCAGCGATAGTTATCGGCGCGGTACTGAATACTATTCTTGATCCGATATTCATATTTACTTTTGGATGGGGAATTGCGGGAGCAGCGTGGGCAACGGTGATAAGTCAGATCATATCTGCTGTTATTTTAATAATATATTTTCCGAGATTCAAGTCAGTTCACATTGAACTTAGAGATTACATTCCGAGATGGAAGCAGCTTAAGAGGATATGTACGCTTGGATTCAATTCGCTTATATATCAGATGTCGAATCTTATTGTGCAGGTAACACTTAATAATATGCTCAGAATATACGGAGAGCAGTCGAAATACGGAAGCGATATACCGATAGCCGCAGCAGGTATTGTAATGAAGATTAATGTTATATTTATCTCTTTGATCATCGGTTTGATCAATGGTGCACAACCTATATGCAGCTACAATTACGGTGCAGGAAAGTATACAAGGGTCAGAAAAACAGCAAGACTTTTTCTGGTAGCGGCAGTTGTTATTTCAACAGTGTTGTGGTGCGTATTTGAATTCTTTCCGAGGCAGATCGTTTCCATATTTGGAGAAGGAGATGCTTTATATTACGAGTATGCCGTAAAGTTCATGAGGGTATTTCTGTTTTTTGAGTTCTTAAACGGAGTGCAGATATGTTCGGCTACATTCTTCCCGTCTATAGGAAAGGCGGCTAAAGGAGCTATACTTTCATTCTCAAAGCAGATAGTAATTCTTGTTCCGCTCATGTTGCTTCTTCCTCGTTTTATGGGGATTGACGGGGTACTTTTTGCACAACCGATTACAGATTTAATCGCGTTTGTTATGTCAGTGGCGCTTCTGGTTGATGAATTTCGGAAGATGCCAAAGGATGACCAGGTTATTGTGTGAAATTGAAAATATGTAACTGTTTAGGTATCATCTCGCATTAACTGCGAGAAGTGTATGAAAGTATATATACAATATTATTTTACATAAAACAACTAGATAATTGCGAAACTCATTAATATGTACAATTCTGAAGATATAAACAAGATTTCGCAATCACCTAATAAAACAACAATAGAAAGGATAGAAAAGATGATGAAGAAGATTAAAATCAAAGGAATTTCAAAGGAATTGCCTCGTATAGCAGTGGGTTGTATGAGATTTTCGGAATCCGATGTACAGGATATGAATGCATTTATTCATGCAGCAATGGATGAAGGCTGTTTCTTTTTTGACCATGCTGATATATATGGTAATGGGGCATGTGAAGAGCTTTTTGGAAAAGCCGTTGCCATGGATGATACTCTTAAACGTGAGGACATGATAATACAATCAAAGTGCGGAGTAAGACTTGGAATTGATTTTGATCTGTCTAAGGAGCATATATTAAAAGCGGTGGATGGAAGTCTTGCCAGATTGCAGACGGATTATCTGGATACACTGTTATTGCATCGCCCGGATGCATTGTATGAACCTGAGGAGATTGCTGAAGCATTTGATATTCTATCCTCGTCTGGAAAGGTAAGAGCGTTCGGGGTATCGAATTTCAAACCGATGCAGATTGAACTTTTGAAAAAGTATATAACTCAGCCGTTGGTGATCAATCAGATTCAATTCTCAATTCCTGCATCAAGCTCTATTGCAGGAAGTATGGAAATGAATCTTCCTACTGACGGTGCAGTTGACAGAGATGGTAATGTAATTGACTATTGCCGCCTTAAGGATATTACGATTCAGGCGTGGTCACCATTCCAGACTCCGGATCGGTCGGGACTTTTTCTTACAGATGAAAGATATGCCGAACTTAATAAAGCATTGAAGGAAGTAGCAGAAAAGTATAATGTATCGGAGACAACTATGGCTGTGGCATGGATTTTGCGTCATCCTGCCAATATTCAGGTGGTTTCAGGTACCACAAAGATAAGTAGGTTTAAGGAGATGCTTGAGGCTGAAAGAATTGAGTTGAGCAGGGAGGATTGGTATAAGCTTTATCTTTCGGCAGGACATATTTTACCGTAGTATTATTGGTAAGGAACGGTTGACGTGGCTATAGATGTGATTGAAGAAGCAAAGAAGTTTATATAGTAGTTTGTTGCAGAATTGAAGATTGTGCTCAATAATAAGATGTATTATAAAGAGTATAAACAAGATTGTTGAGCGGATATTATAAACAACGGGTAGATCTCTAAGGACGAGCCGTGTTTGGTTAAAAATAATAAAACAGATGTAAAAGGAAGAATGTTTATGAGGGAAAAAATATTAATATTAATTGCTGCGGTTATTACGGCAGTGGCAGGACTTGGTGTTTTTTTAGCAGAGCATACGGTGTATGCTGCTCCTGAGGAGATAAGTATTGATAGTAATCATTTTGAAAATGCCACTTTTCGCTCTTATGTTAAGAATAATTTTGACAAAGATAAAAATGGTAAATTAAGTCAGAAAGAGATTGATAACGTTAAGTATATAAAATGTGAATTTAAATATATCGATTCTTTTAAAGGTGTGGAGTATTTTACAAAACTTAAGGGACTTAATATCTGTTGGAACAGCATGACTGAATTGGATATCAGTAAGAATAAAGAGTTGGAGATATTGGATTGTTCAAGCAATGCACTGACTCAATTGAATGTAAGTAATAACACGGCGCTTCAGACACTTAATTGTTCAGGGAATAAACTAATCCAATTGGATGTCAGTAAGAATAAAGAGTTGGAGATGTTGGATTGTACAAGCAATGCACTGACTCAATTGAATGTAAGTAATAACACGGCACTTAAGACACTTGCTTGCGGAGAAAATCAACTTACCCAATTGAATGTAGCTAATAACACAGCATTGGAGGAACTCTTGTGTTATGATAATCAGCTTAAAGAATTGAATGTCAGCAGAAATACAAAATTGAGGAGATTTGTATGTGCGCGTAATCAACTTACCCAATTGAATGTAGATAAAAATACAGCACTTGAATGGTTTGAATGCAATGGTAATCAGCTTAAAGAATTGAATGTCAGCAGGAATTCAGCGTTGTTCTGGTTCAATTGTCAGAAAAACCAACTGACTCAATTGAAAGTAGATAATAATAAATTATTGCTAGAGCTTTACTGTGATAATAATCTGCTGAAGGAACTTGATGTAAGCAATAACACGAAAATGGACCGGCTTATATGTGCTAATAATCAACTAACACAACTTAATGTAGGCAATAACACAGAGTTGGAAAATTTTGAATGCAATAATAACCGGTTAAGCACATTGGATATCAGTAAGAACACAAAACTTCAGAATTTTAACTGCAGCCACAATCTGCTTAAGGAATTGAATGCAATCAATAACAAGAATCTGAAGTCGATTGAATGTAGTTATAATCAATTGACTGTATTGAAAATCCCGGATACAGAGTCGTTGAATAAACTTAAATGTTATAGTAATCAATTAAGCTCATTAGATGTCAGTAAAAACACAGCATTAATAGTATGTGAGTGCGGTGATAACAAACTAAATACATTAGATGTCCGTAAAAATATAGCGTTACAGAAACTTAATTGTAATAATAACAAACTGGAAAAACTGGATATCAGATATAATGAAGCATTGTACTATCTGGATTGTAATGGAAACCGGTTAACCATGCTGGATGTTAGCAGAGTGCCCAAACTAAAAGAGGTTGTAGATGTGATAACTCCAAGTATTGACGGCACTGTTGCTTATTATAAATATGTAACCATCGAATTATATGTTGATAAGAATGTGAAATGTGTAACGGTTAGTTATGATGTTACATTCAATGCTAATGGTGGTAGCGGGACAATGGAAGGATTATATGTTATTGCCGGTGATAAATTCACTCTTCCTGAATGTACCTATACTGCACCAAATGGCATGGAATTTGATAAATGGGATATGGGAAAACCAGGAGAGCAAATAGATGTTTCAAACAACTTGAATATTAAGGCATATTGGAAGACTGTGCCCAATTATACTGTCACTGTTTGGAATGACGGTAACGGTACTGCATGGGCTTCCCGGGCATCAGGTGTAGCCGGAACGGATGTTACCCTGACTGCAGAACCGAACAGTGGCTATCAGTTCAAAGAGTGGCAGGTGGTTTCCGGTGATGTGATAATTACAGATAACAAGTTCACAATAAGCAATAAGAATGTAGAGGTTAGAGCAGCTTTTGAGAAAATACCTGCAACAACGTCAGTGGGTGATACATCCACGCAGATAGATAGGAGCACAGATACTGTCACAAATGAAGTGAAGATAGGTGATACTATTAAGGGAGCAGACAATACATCCTATGTCATTACTTCAACTGAAACTAATCAACTGACAGTAGCATATGTGAATGTGGCCGATATTAATGTTGCCACACTTAGCATACCGGACACAATTACAAGTGGTGGAAATATATATAAGGTAACGGAAATAAAAGCGAATGCCTTTAAGAACAATAAAAAGCTTAAAAAAATCACGATTGGGAAGAACATTACAAAGATAGGTAAGAATGCCTTCTGCGGTTGCAAAAACCTAAAGACAGTTATCATTAAGACTAAGAAACTTACCGGGAAAACAGTCGGTGCCAATGCGTTTAAGGGAATTCATGCTAAGGCAAAGATAAAAGTACCGAAGGCTGAGCTCAAGATATATAAGAAGATTTTAAAATCAAGAGGCGTAAAGGGAAAGAGGCAAAGGATAACCAAATAGTTGGGGGCAGATATACGCAATACAGCATTATTAAGGAGTAGAATATGAATGAGACGATTAACCCATTAGTGCAGATAGTATATACAATAAAAGCATTTAACAATACACATATCTTTT
>CAJOLO010000089.1 GCA_905235345.1 uncultured Lachnospiraceae bacterium | reverse complement strand
CCCGGCAGGATACCGGAAGAATTATTTGAAAGCTTTCAGAATAACGACATGGAAACTGCCTTGGAATATGGCAGAAATAAAGATTTTTTGAAGAAAAATAATGCTGAATTCAAATGAATGTCGGCCGGACGTATGTCCGGCCGATTGTAATATACAAAAAAGTTTTATGAAGCAGCTTGATTTGCTGCAAAATCAATCTGTTGCATAAGTCCGGCTGCACCTGTGGATTCATGCAGGAAGAAACCGGATTGTCTGACAACAGCAAGAGGCTCGTTGCCGGTTACATTCTTGTGCTCAAATTCCGTGTTTACGGCACCGAGATATATTGCGCCTACGTCAGATTCTTTAAGTCCTGTCAGGATATCCTTACCTGAATTATCTTTTCTCCAGATTTTCAGACTGTCATATATGGAATCATTTTCATCTATCCAACCATTGCCGTCTTCGTCAAATGCCGAAAGCTCCGCAAAACCGTTACCGGTGGTTGCACCGAATAGTTCTTTACCATTGTCAATGGTTCCGTTTCCGTTACGGTCTAAGGCAAGAAATGCGTTTCCGTTTGAAAGTTCAGATATCATCTCTGTTTGTCCGTCACCATCTAAGTCAAAGAGCCACTGCTGGTCACTTATGGTATCCGGAGCATTATCAAGATTAAGAACAAGAGGATCTGTAAGGATATACGGTATGCCCTCAGAGATTGAAGCATAGGTTTCGGTAAAGGTACGGCTCATATTAAGATTCATATTGAAGTCAATCGTCCTTCCGTCTGCGGTTTTAACCTTGCCGACAGTGGAGAAGGTTGTTATTTCTGTTTCAGAGGTAGTGGTATAATTCTCCTGCCGAACCCACAGATTTCCCGGCTGACTGCTTGAGGTGGTAAGATCAAGTAGTGAGGGTTGCTTATCGTTATGTATGCCGTGGTATGTCTGTCCCATGAGTTGTGCTTTGATACGTTCCATCAGCTCTTCGATTTGTTGAATGAGTTTTTCATGGAAGGCTTGAACAGAACTTTTCACATTTGTAATTCCTAATGGACTGCGGTAGAAATTCGAATATAGGTCTGAACCAAGATATTCGGATTTGCTTTCATCAATTCCGGCCTGCTCAAAACTGTCATATTGATTGCCGTTGTTCCTTCCGGCATAGCTTGAAAAAAACATATATTCGGAAGCAGAGCCTGATTCCGTATAGGTATTAATGTTTCCTGTCGTGCCGGATTGTGTCTTAGTACCTGACTGCGTAGTATTCGTATAGAATCTGTTTGAATCCATACGGATGGAGCTTGTGTCAATTTTCATATGTCTCACCCTTTCAAAATAGATTCCAGTCTAACCTGTTATATATTTCGGAATAAATTTAAAATGAATATACCCATTTTTGAAATTGTAGTGAGTTTGTTTTGAATTTTGTGAGCCGGTTCTTGAATTTTTGTCTTTACAATAGAGAATAAAATAAGTATAATATGCAAAGCGTGGTAATGTTCAATTACCTAAGTCTGATATAATCGGAATGGATGTCCATGAGGCGTTCTCAAAAGAGGGTATGATAAGATATGTATAAGGTTATAAAAAGGGATGGCAATGCAAAGAGGGCAGTTCTTGAGACGGTGCATGGTACTGTGCAGACACCGGTTTTTATGAATGTGGGTACTGTTGCTGCAATCAAGGGAGCGGTTTCAACGACGGATCTCTATGACATAGGAACTCAGATTGAGCTTTCTAATACATACCATCTTCATGTGAGACCCGGAGACAGAATTGTGAAAGAACTTGGAGGTCTTCACAAATTCATGAACTGGGACAGACCTATCCTTACAGATTCCGGAGGGTTTCAGGTATTCTCGTTGGCGGGGCTTAGGAAGATTAAGGAGGAAGGAGTAACATTTAATTCCCATATAGACGGAAGAAAGATTTTCATGGGTCCTGAAGAGAGTATGCAGATTCAGTCTAATCTTGCATCGACGATAGCGATGGCATTTGACGAGTGCCCTTCAAGTGTGGCTGAGAGAAGCTATATCGAGGCTTCGGTTGACAGAACCACAAGATGGCTTGCAAGATGTAAGACGGAGATGGCAAGACTTAATTCTTTAGAGGATACGATCAATAAAGAGCAGATGCTTTTTGGTATAAATCAGGGGGCTGTCTATGCTGATATAAGAAAAAGACATGCAAAGGAAATATCAGAGATGGATCTTTCGGGATACGCGATCGGTGGGCTGGCTGTTGGAGAATCTCATGAGGAGATGTATTATATTATAGAGGAGACGGTACCGTATCTTCCAGAGGATAAACCGACATATCTGATGGGGGTGGGTACACCTGCCAATATAATTGAGGCGGTTGACAGAGGAGTTGATTTTTTCGATTGTGTTTACCCGAGTCGTAACGGAAGGCACGGACATGTATATACCAATCATGGTAAGCTTAATCTGTTCAACGCAAAGTATGAATTAGACAGTCGTCCGATTTCGGAGGAATGTAACTGTCCGACTTGCAGAAAATATTCAAGGGCATATATCAGACATTTGTTGAAGGCGAAAGAAATGTTAGGAATGCGTCTTTGTGTCTTGCATAATTTACATTTTTATAATAATATGATGGATGAGATTCGAACTGCGATTGAAGAGGAAAGGTTTAAAGAATATAAGAAGATGCGCCTTGACGGCTTTGCGCAGGGGGAAAAGTAGCGCTTGTATTACAAGGGTATTTCAGCCGATAGTGAGTTTCTTTGTCGGTTTATTATACAATAATAGAAAGGAAGTTATTAATTATGTTATCAATGATTTTAACAAGTGGAACATCTTCAAGTGCACAGGCAGGCGGAGGTATATTAGCGACTTTGGTTATGGTGGTTGCCTGGCTGGGAGTAATATATCTTATCTTTATACGTCCACAGAAGAAGCAGCAGAAGGAGATGGATGATCTCAGGGATTCGGTAAAACCCGGCGACAATATAATGACTACCGGAGGCTTTTACGGAGTTGTTCTGGATGTGGTTGATGATACGGTCATCGTTGAATTTGGTAATAACAAGAACTGTCGTATTCCGATGAATAAGAATGCCATTGCAGAGGTTGAGAGAGATGAGGAAAGCTCATCTGAGGAGTAAATGTATATATGATAACTAAAATACCCCATTTGAAATCATCCAAGAGTTCAGATGGGGTATTTTATTATTGCTGCTCACTAAAGGTTTAGCTATGCTTCGGTCAGTGTTGGCGGATGAGAAGGTGAATGTTGGTTTCTGTAGTCAATGATATTCATAATCAATTTTTCAGGAACTCTTAAATTTCCCCGACCTGTTCCGATTGATATATCAGGCTTGATGGCACCATGAAAATCCGAGCCTCCCGATACAAGAAGGTTTCTTGCAAGAGCCATGCTTCTAAGCTCTGAAGTCTGTGCTTCGTTATAGGTTGAATAGTAGCATTCTATTCCGGCAAGTCCTGCAGGAATGAGCTTATCAAGAAGCGCTTCCACCTGTGCTTTTGATAGTTTGTAGGAATACGGATGAGCAAGTATGGCAACTCCGCCGGCTTTGTTGATAAGTCCGATTACATATTCGGGTGTTACCTTTGGCTTGGGAAGATAGAACGGACATCCGATACCAAGGTATTTGTCAAAGGCTTCAGCCTTGTCCCTGCATACTCCCTTTTCAACCAGAACTCTGGCAAAATGTGCTCTTGTAATGACACTGTTAGGATTACCGTGTTTTAATTCGTCTATTGTAATGGAAATTCCTGCATCGACAAATTTCTGAACCATCTGCTCGTTTCTTAGTTCCCTTGCTTTCTCAAGCATATTAAGAGCTTCAAGAAAATCTTTGTCGTTGTGATCTACAAAAAGACCTACTATATGTATTTCTCGGTCTTCTTCGTAACAGGAAAGTTCGGTACCGGGGATAACAGTTATTCCTCCGATATTTTTGGCGTGATTTAGGGCTCTTTCGACTCCTTTTACAGTATCGTGATCTGTCAGTGCAAAATGTGTTAAATTGGCATCCTTCGCAAGTTCTACAACATCTTCGGGGGTGAATGAACCGTCAGATGCATTAGAATGTACATGTAAATCAATGTAATTCATAGAATACTCCTTTTGATGAATTGTGAATGTGGTTTTTACGTTTGGTTTTGATAATACTTTTATTTTATAAAGTGAAGAATCGTATATTATTATACATAAAATGCTGAATTAAGCAAAGTTGTTTGATATCATTTTAAATCAACCCTAAAAAAACTCTTTTTATTGAAATATAAATGTTTTTCTGATATAATGAAAAAAATTTAAATAGGAGGGAGCTATAATGGACAAAAGAACAACCGGTATTGTAGCCTATATTACATTGATTGGATTTATAATCGCACTTGTCGCAGGTGACATGGAAGGTGCTAAGTTTCATGTGAATCAGGCATTGGTTATTTTTCTTTTCAGCCTGCTAAGTTTTATTCCGATAATCGGATGGATATGGGGAATAATTATGTTCATATTCTGGATTATGGGATTTGTTGCTGCAATCAACGAGGAAGAGAAGCCTGTTCCGTTGATTGGTGGTATAACTTTGCTGAAATAGGAGATACTGTATAAAAAAGGATTGTAATATTATATGACGAAGAATAATTGCAAACAGGTTGTGGATTTGCTTATTACAAAGAATTATCACATATCCTTTGCGGAATCGTGCACCGGAGGGCTTGCGTGCGGTGAGCTTGTGAGTGTGGCAGATGCGTCAAAGGTATTGGATGTCAGCTTTGTGACTTATGCCAATGAAGCTAAGGTGGATTATCTTTCGGTAGATAAAGCCTTAATCGAGAAGCATGGCGTTGTGAGTGAGCAGGTGGCTTATGAGATGGCGAAGGGTGTTTCGAAAAGAGCAGGCTCGGAGGTTGGTGTTGGAATTACCGGAGTTGCCGGACCGACAGGCGGAACGAAGAATAAGCCTGTGGGAATGGTTTGCTTTGGTTTTTCAATCAATGGAAATGTTAAGACCTACACAAAGCAGTTTGGAGATATAGGGCGCAATGAAGTTCGCAGTGAAAGTGTTCGTTTCGTCTATGACAAATTATATGAGCTGTTGACGGCAGAGTAATGTGTCGTCAACAGCTCATATTATTTCTTGCGCCATGTTGCAGGTGATAACAATACCAATAGCGGGAACAGTTCAAGACGACCTGCAAGCATATCAAACATAAGAACGAACTTGGAAAAATTCGAATACAGGTCAAAGTTTTTTGTGGGTCCGACTAATGAGAGTCCCGGTCCTATGTTGCCAAGCGCTGAAGCCACTGCCGTAAAGTTGGTCTCAAGGTCAAGATTATCTATGCTGATAATAAGAGTTGACAGTCCAAACAGCATGATATATACAATGAAGAATATGTTTGCCGAACGAAGAATGTTGTGACCTAAAGGCTTGTCGTCAATCTGAATGATCTTGACATTTCTCGGATGGCAGAGCTGGGCAAGCTCTTTTTTTATGGTTTTCAGATAGATGATTATTCGTGATACCTTGATTCCTCCACAGGTACTTCCGGCACATCCGCCCACTAACATTAGCAGTATCAGTATACTCTTGGAAAATGAAGGCCACAAATCAAAATCGGTAGATGAAAAACCTGCCGTTGTCATGATTGAACCGACCTGAAAAAAAGCATATCTAAAGGCCTCTTCGACGTTGTGGCATTTACCCAGAATGTTAAGCGTTATGATTGCGGTGGAAATCCAAAACAAGGTAAAATATCCGCGGATTTCTTCCATGGAGAGGGCTTCTTTAAATCGTCTTATCGCTACGAAAAAGAAAAAGTTATAATTAATTCCTGAAAAAAATAAAAAGACGGAAATAACATATTGAATTGCAGGAGAATAGCTTGTAATTGAGTCTGCTCTTACTCCGAACCCGCCTGTACTTGTAGTGGTAAAGGAAGTACATACAGCATCAAACAGTGGCATTTTCACAATCCACAGACATAATATTTCCAAAGCGGTTAATATGAAATATATAATATAAAGATATGAGGCTGTTTTTTTGACCTTTGGAACCAGTTTGCCTACGTTAGGTCCCGGACTTTCTGCTTTCATAATATATAAGTCCTGTCCGCCTGTAAGCGGTATAAGTGCGAGAATGAATACAAGAACACCCATACCCCCGATCCATTGTATAAAACATCGCCAGAAATTCATACATCTGGGAAGCTTCTCCACGTTATAAAGTATTGATGCACCGGTAGTCGTAAAACCGGAAATGCATTCAAACAAAGCGTTGGTAAAGGATGGAATTGAGCCGCTTATGAAAAATGGAAGACAGCCTACTACGGATAATAAAATCCATGAAAAGGCTGTTGCAATCCTTCTCTTGCAAAAAATCTGTCATTCTTAGGACGTTTTCTTGTAAAGATAAAGCCTATGATGAAGTAAATGAGAGCGCATAATATAAAATATATTCCACAGTGTTCTTTGTAGTATATTGACACTAAAAAGGGGAATATCATCAGCATTGCTACTGTGTTAAACAGCCACCCTATCATATAAAATATTATAGAAATGTTCATCTTCCTTTACCTCGGTTCATAAGTATATATGTGTTCCGTAATTCTATGCAAGAATATCTTTTATATCCGTAAGTCCCTTGTTGGTGGTGACTATAATTACGGTATCGTCCTTCATCAGCTCATCCTTACCACCCGGTGTTATGATGGTCTTGTTACGTATAATAGCGCATACCAAAAGGTTTTTCTTAAGCTTCAGATTCATAAGAGGAGTGTTGGTAACTTTGGATTCCTGACGTATGTGGAACTCTAACGCCTCTACGCGGTCATCTAACATGCGATAAAGAGTTTCGATATTACTGCCGAAGGAATTCTGGTATGCTCTCACATATTGAAGAATGGACTTGGCTGTAATATTCTTGGGGCAGGCGATTGTACCGATGGGCATATCGTCAATAACTTCCTCGAAGGAAACCTTATCCACCTTGGTAACCTTCTTGGCGTTGCTGACCTTATTGGCGAAAAGTGAGAGTACCATATTCTCTTCGTCGAGATTTGTCAGTGATATAAATGCATCCGTATCGTCAATGCCTTCCTCTAACAGAAGCTGTCGGTCAGAGGCATCTCCGTTGATTATCATTGTGTGCGGGAGAAGTTCGGAAAGGCGTTGGCAACGATCAAAGTTCTGTTCTATTATTTTTACCTGAAGATGTTCTTCAGAAAGCTTTGAAGCCAGATAATAAGCTATTGTTCCTCCGCCGATTATCATTACAGATTTGATGGGTTTAGCCTTAATACCAATCTTTGAAAGGAGATGATGTATCTCCGATGTCGGGATTATTATATATAGTTTATCCCCCGAGCATATTAAAGTATTACCGTCAGGGATAACAACTTCATGTTCTCTTTCAATGGCACATATCAACGTGTTACCGTGAATCTTTGTTGAGTATTCATAGACTGTCATATGATGTATCGGAGAACCATGAGGCACCTGTACCTGAACCAGATTGATACGACCTTTGGCAAAGGTGGTGACATCCAAGGCACTTGGAAGTTCGATAAGCTTTGCAATACTGTCCGCACATGCTTTTTCGGGATTGATGGCTAAAGACAGACCGAGCTCTTCACGAAGATATTCCGTTTCCTCATAATATTCAGGATTCCTTATTCTTGCAATGGTGTTGCAGTTACCGGATTTCTTGGCGATAAGGCAGCATAGAAGATTGATCTCATCCTTACCTGTTACGGCGATAAGTAAATCGCTGTCTTTAATGCCGGCCTCTAATTGTGTGCGGAATGTGGTACCATTGCCGGCGACGGCCTGAACATCCAATACAGAAAGTGCTTTGTCTAACTTGGACTCATTGGTATCTATCAAAGTAATGTCATGCCCCTCTTCGTTGAGCTCCTGGGCTAAAGTGTAGCCGACTTTTCCACAACCCACTATTATGATATTCATAT
The DNA here is from genome assembly GCA_905235345.1 of uncultured Lachnospiraceae bacterium. Lineage (GTDB taxonomy): Bacteria > Bacillota > Clostridia > Lachnospirales > Lachnospiraceae > CAG-590. Next base: position 3,053 of record CAJOLO010000089.1, on the reverse strand, counting down.
TCTCCTCCTAAGTTGATGATGTCTCGAAACACTGTACACTGCTTGATACATTATATCACCAATTTCCTTAATTACAATGGTAGATTTGAAGAAATTTATTGGTGTTTTTAGGTTATTTTACATAAAATGAGGAACATTTTATGGTGAGTCTTGACTATTGCGTATATCATATATATTTTTTGATGTGGACGTAAGTCTTTCCTTTTCGCGTGTTTCCGCCTGCGTGGTCAAAGATGAATTTCCCATGACCTCTTACAGAGAATACGTCGCCATCCTTTAAGAGGGTACTGTTTCTTCCGGTTATCTTACCGTTAAGTGTTACACGTCTTTCCTCGAACAGGGAAAGAGCCTCTTTTCTTGAACATTTGATAAGACTTGCGATAACTCCGTCAAGGCGAAGGGAGGAAACCGGAAATTCCACATCAACCAATGTAGGTGCAAGTGCCGGAATATCAAGGTCGGTAATTTCACATTTGATATTGGTATGCTTTACCTTTGTAAGTTCATCACATATAAAATCAGCGATTTTGTTGAGGCAGAAGACATAAGCGGTATTGTCCTTTATAATAATGTCTCCCAGAACATCTCTTTCTATACCGAGGTGCATGAGAGCACCGAGAAAGTCTCTGTGGTTTAAGTCGTCTGAGAATTTCGCAAGAAGCGGGGTAATGCGTATGACAGAAATGGGGAATTGTCCCGGATAGCCGAAATCTTTCTCAGAGCCAAAGCTGACTACCTGACGCTCGGATAATTCATTTCCACCAAAACAGGTGTGGCTGATGTAAGAGATATCGTCTGCGATGTCATCTAACAGAGATAGCTCATCAGGAGACAGAAAGTTGCTGTAGGTATATACATTTTGCTGATATGCGGATCGTGCAAGATCGGAAAGATGTGCCTTAAGAATCTGTTCATCGGTCATTATGGGTCTCCTTTTATTGTATGTTGTAATTATAGGTGATTGCGAAACTTATTAATATTGTATATTATATTGTACAGATTCCATAAACAGGTGCTTTGGAGCCGCCGGTACTTATGCACCGTATTTTGGTGCATTATGTACCGCTGCGTGCGACAAGCAGCGAGAGCGTGCCTGTGATGGAACTGTATAATATGTACAATCCTGAAGATATAAACAAGAGTTTCGCAATCACCTATATGTTGTAATTAGGTAATTGTTTTATTTATAATACACTTGTTGCTATTTGCAGTCAATTACTTACGGCAATCTATATGGAGATGTGCTGAATTTCAACATTTTAAAATGACAGAACAATTAATTTGTGTTATACTGTTTTTCAATATCTAATAATACTAAAGTAAAGGGAAACCATAAATTATGGAAGGATGAGGATAATATTATGACAAGGGAACAGTTTCGTAATTTAGTTGAACAGAAGATCCTGATGCTTGACGGAGCTACGGGAACCAATCTGCAGAAAGCAGGCATGCCGACAGGCGTATGTCCGGAGAAGTGGACTCTTGAGCATAGGGATATTATGGTGAAACTTCAGATGGATTATATTAATGCAGGCAGCAATATTATATATGCGCCTACATTTTCCTGTAACAGGATAAAGCTGGATGAATACGGTCTGGCGGATAAGTTAGAAGAGATGAACAGGTCACTGGTGGCAATTTCCAAGGAGGCGGTTTCAAAGACCGGATATCGCGCATATATAGCAGGTAACCTGACGATGACCGGAAGACAGCTGTATCCTGTGGGAAAGCTTACTCTTGAAGAACTTATAGATGTGTATAAGGAACAGATTGAAGTGCTTGTGAAAGCAGACGTAGATTTATTGGTGGTTGAGACTATGATGAGTCTTGCGGAGGCAAGAGCCGCAGTGATAGCAGCGAAGGAGACCTGTGATCTTCCGATTATTGTGTCTATGACCTACAATGAGGATGGAAGAACCTTATACGGAACGCCGCCGGAGAGTGCGATTGTTGTGCTGCAAAGCCTTGGAGTGGATGCGGTAGGTGTCAACTGTTCAACAGGACCTGCCGAGATGGTCCCGCTTGTGGAGAGGATGAAGAAGTATGCTAATGTTCCGATTCTGGCAAAGCCGAATGCAGGAATGCCTGAGCTTATAGACGGAGAGACAGTGTATGCCATGACGCCGGAGGAGTTCGCGGAATGCGGACAGCGGCTTGTGGAGGCAGGAGCGAATATAATAGGCGGCTGTTGCGGAACTACCAAGGATCACATCGCGGCACTTTCAAGAATTGTGAGACTTATGGAGGTGCCGGAGATATCTGATAAGAAGACAAGAGTGCTTTCTTCGGAAAGACAGGTGCTTGACATAGATATTGACGGCAGATTCTTTGTTGTCGGAGAGCGGATCAATCCAACCGGAAAGAAGAAACTGCAGGAAATGCTTCGCAAGGACGATCTTTCTCTTGTTGTTGATATGGCTGAACAACAGGAGGAGAATGGTGCTGCTATTCTTGATATCAATGTCGGCATGAACGGAATTGATGAGGATGCCATGATGCAGAAGGTAATATATGAGGTTACAAGTACGGTTAATCTCCCGCTGTGTATAGATTCATCTTATGTGGAGGTTATTGAGCATGCACTTCGCATATATCCGGGAAGGGCACTTATCAATTCGATTTCTTTGGAAAAAGAGAAGTTTGAACGTCTGATGCCGATTGCGAGAAAGTATGGTGCCATGTTTATTCTTTTACCGCTTTCGGATGAAGGCCTTCCAAAAGATATTAATGAAAAGAAAGAGATAATAGACAAGATATATGACAGGGCTATGGAGCTTGGGTTTGCCAAGGAGGATATAGTTGTGGATGGCCTTGTTGCTACGGTTGGTGCCAATAAAAATGCAGCACTTGAAACCTTAGAAACTATCGAGTATTGTAAGAAAGAGAGAGAACTTGCAACAATATGCGGTCTTTCCAATATTTCATTTGGTCTTCCGGAGAGAGGTTTTGTCAATACGGCATTTCTTACAATGGCCATATCTAAGGGTCTTACAATGGCAATAGCCAATCCTTCCCAGGATCTTCTTATGAATGCGGCGTATGCATCTGATCTT
>CAJOLO010000088.1 GCA_905235345.1 uncultured Lachnospiraceae bacterium | reverse complement strand
TATATAGAGTACCACATTTTTAATAAAAATCAATAAAAATTTATAAACTTATGTTTAAAATCTCAGCCTTTGATATTACGCATCTTAAATTCTTTCTCTGCTTCACGCTTCATATCCTTCTTTGCAATATCCTTACGCTTATCATAAAGCTTCTTTCCTCTTGCGAGACCAATTTCCACTTTGACACGGTTATCCTTAAAATAAACTCTTAACGGAACCACCGTACTTCCTTTTTGCTTGGACTGCCCTATAATCTTATTAATTTCATAATTATGAAGAAGCAGTTTCCTGGGACGAAGCGGATCTTTATTAAATATATTCCCCTTCTCATAAGGAGAAATATGCATCTGTCTTATATATACCTCTCCATTTTCAACTGATACGAATGACTCTTTAATGCTGCAATGACCCAGCCTTAAAGATTTAACTTCAGTTCCCTTAAGTTCAATCCCAGCTTCAAACTTTTCATCTATAAAATAATCAAAGTATGCCTTTTTATTGTTGGCAATTAACTTTTCACCTTTTTGCCCGGGCATATTACCCTCCCCTTTCTGTGTTAAAAAATTTATAAATACTATATTTCATAGGCTTCATCATTCAATGAGTTCAAAATCGATAGTACGCAATTTGCTGTCCGTCATCATAACTCTCACCCAAACCTTCTGGCCAAGTTGAAAAGTTTTCCCTGTATCTCTGCCATATATTAACATATCATTTTCATCAAACAGATAATAGTCACCGGGAATTGATGCCAGTCTTACCATTCCTTCTACCGTATTAGGAAGCTCCACATAAAACCCATAACCTGTAACACCCGAAATAATACCTTCGTAATCATCGCCAATATGTCTGCTCATATATTGAACTTTCTTGAGTTTTTCAACCTCACGCTCAGCCTCCTCTGCTATGCGTTCCCTCTTCGAGTTAGACTCTGAGACCTTACCAAGAACTTTATTATAATGCTCGATTCTATCTTCCGTCAATCCTCCATGAAGATTTTCCTTGATAATTCTGTGTATTTGCAAGTCAGGATATCTTCTTATCGGTGATGTATAATGACAATAATATCTTGCAGCGAGTCCAAAGTGCCCTGAACATTCCGTAGAATATCTTGCCTGCTGCATACTTCTAAGAACCATTCTATTAATAAAATATTCCTCATCCGTATCTTCAATCTGCTCCAGAAGCCTTTGAAATTCCTTTGGATGAATTGAATCCTTTGATGCCTTAAAGTAATATCCGAATTTCTGAATTATTTCCTTTAGTCTGCTTATCTTTTCCGGATCAGGTCTGTCATGCACCCTGAATTCAAACGGAAGTTCCTGCCAGTAATAATCTTCTGCAATAGTTTCATTTGCAATAAGCATAAAATCCTCTATAAGTTTATGTGCAGAATTTCTTTCTCTAACTCCAATATCTATCGGTTTTCCTTCATCTGTCAACACAATCTTTGCTTCAGGCAGGTCAAAATCAATTGATCCACGTTCCAGTCTTTTCTTTCTTAAAAGCTGTGATAATTCAAGCATATCACAAAACATGGGAATAAATTTATCATATTCTTCAAATATATCACTATCTTGTTTCTTTACATCTAAAGTCTCATTAACGTAAGTATCAATTTCTGAGGCAAAATCATCATGAATGCTCAACTTGTTCTTATAATTATTACCATCTGTCAATTCAGAAGTATCAGTACAGCAAAGCAGTTCATACACCTTATCATATGTCATTCTCTTATCAACACATATCACTGTTTCTGCAATTTTATGTGAAACAACTTTCCCTTCTCCGTCAATGTCCATTATACAAGATAATGCAAGTCTGTCCTCCCCTGCATTCAGCGAACATATTCCATTAGATAACTTATGTGGCAGCATGGGAATAACCCTGTCTGCCAGATATACACTCGTTCCTCGAAAGAGAGCTTCTTTATCCAGTGCACTCTCCTCCGTAACATAATGTGATACATCAGCAATATGAACACCCAATCTGAAGCCATCATCTGTTCTTTCAATTGAAACCGCATCATCTAAATCTTTAGCCTCCGGTCCGTCAATGGTCACCATCATAACATCTCTCAAATCAAGCCTACCGGCCATGTCATCTTCAGAAACAACGTCCGGAATAGCAGCCGCCTCTTTCATGACTTCTTCAGAAAATTCCATAGGAAGATCATAAGCCCGCACAACTGATAATATATCAACACCCGGATCATTAACATGCCCAAGCACTTCAATTATCTCTCCCTCTGCTTTATGGTTATTATCACCATACGAGGTTATCCTCACAACCACTTTATGTCCGGTCATCGCATCCATACTTTTATGTTTGGGAATATATATATCTTCACCAAGTCTATGATTATCAGGTATAACAAAACCAAAATTCTTTCTCTTCTTATAATAACCTACCACCTCGGTATTGGCACGTTCAATAATCCTTATAATCTCAGCTTCCTTACGTTTTCCCGAAGTAACCTTAGACTCGACAAGCTTAATTACAACAGTATCACCATGCAGTGCACCATTGACATGACTATCCGAAATAAAATAATCCTCATCTTCTCCTTCAACGGAAACAAAACCAAAACCTCTGTTATTACCTGTAAATATTCCGGTCTTTGTGACCTCTGACATGGACTTGTACTTACCTCTCTTTGTAAGCAGTACCTTTCCTTCAGAAACCAGTTCAGACAAGAGCTCACGGAATTCTTCTCTTGATTCAGGAGGCACCTGTAAGAGAAATGCAATCTCCTTCTGCTTTAACGGTTTATAATTTTTATCATTAATCAATTGCAATATTGTATTTTTTTTCTTATCTCTCTGATTCATAATCCTCCAACTATACAATCTATATAAATACCTTAAGCTGCTTACAGATAAACAACAATTACATTTACCATTTACTATCTGATATAAAGCTAATATTTCTCCAAAAATAATACATTAGCATTTCTAATAAGAAAAGCTGCCACATATCATGTAGCAGCTTGAAATCTTATCTAACACATCAATTAATTCATAACCTTTGAGCATAATAACAATGCAATTCCTAAAAAGATAACAACTGCAATTGTTGTAGCTAATATAAGATATGACTCTTTTGAACGACCCTTGTTCTTACTCCAATATGTCTCTCCGGCAGCCGAACCGCCTGCAAGACTTCCAAGCCCGTTATCCTTAGATTCCTGTGCCAATACTAATATGATAATAGCAATACAAACTATTACAAATAAAACTGTAAGTGCTGTTCTCATAGTAAATATCCTCCTGATGATTACATTCTATTATATCTTACAAAAACTCACTATTCGATATAATACCATAACACTTAAACATTGGCAAGAAGAAATTTAATAAAAATATGAATTAATATTCTGAATCTTTACCTAATTCCTCCTCAATTTTTAGCAGTCGGTTGTATTTTGCAACCCTGTCACTTCTACACGGTGCTCCTGCTTTTATATGTCCTGAATTAACCGCCACAGCAAGATCAGCAATAAATGAATCCTCTGTTTCTCCATACCGGTGACTGATTATAGGTTTATATCCTGCACACTTCGAAAACTCAACAGCTTCTAAAGTCTCAGTTAAAGTTCCAATCTGACCAGGCTTAATTATTACCGCATTAGCTATATTATTATCTATGCCTTCCGTAATCTTTTCGGTATTGGTAGCAAATAAAGCATCACCCACCAACTGTATTCTGTCACCAAGCCTATAAGTAAGAAGCTTCCATCCTTTTATATCATCATCTCCAAGGCCATCCTCTATCGAACATACCGGATATCTGTTTACTATATCTTCATAATACTGCACCATTTCCTCTGCATTTCTGTATATCTCTTTACCACACATATAACTTTCTCCGGGAAAATAATATAGCTCCGTATTGTCATCATATAATTGAGATGCTGCAACATCTATTGCAAAACATATATCATCACCGGGTCTGTATCCTGATTTTTCAACAGCTTCAAGAAGAATATCAAAGGCATCGGATGCCGATGCTATATCAGGTGTAAAACCGCCTTCTTCACCGATTCCCAATGAAAACTTATTATCTTTTAACAAACCTTTCAATGAATGAAATATTTCACAGCACATATCAAGTCCGTGTGAAAAACAATCTGCCCCCACCGGAACTATCATGAACTCTTGAATATCCATTATGTTATCTGTATATTTACCGCCATTTAACATATTAACCATAGGTATAGGCAATCTTTTTGTATTGGTTCCGCCAATATATCTGTATAAAGGAATTCCCATAGCATTGGCCGCAGCTCTTGCACACGCAAGAGAAACACCAAGTATTGCATTAGCACCATACTTTCTCTTATTATCGGTACCGTCAGCTTTAACAAGCAGTCTGTCAATCTTCACCTGTTCCAGAACATTCATTCCGATTATTTTATCGGCAATTCTTGTATTAACATTGGTGACAGCCTGTTCTACTCCATTCCCATAATGTCTTTTATCTCCATCTCTGAGTTCATATGCTTCATGCCGTTTTCCTGATAATCCACTCGGAACTGAGATACTCCCTGTAACACCATCCTTTAGTGTAACAGTAACATCCAGAGTGGGAATCCCTCTGGAATCCAGAACCTCAACTGCATGCACATCCAATATTTCATATTCCTTCATGAAAATACATCCTTTCTTTTACTCCAAATATAAGTAATTCATCTACATGAAAGTATTTCCATGAATAAAAATTTTATTCAAAAAAGTATATTGTCCTCTATATCGTTATAACAAACATTTTAACAATTACTTAATGATAAGACTCTTACCTGTCATCTCAGCAGGCTGTGGCATCTCCATAATCTCAAGCAGAGTAGGAACTATATCAGCAAGACATCCTCCTTCTCTTAACTTGACATCTCCGTAATTTACCAGAATAAATGGTACAGGATTAGTTGTATGCGCTGTATGTGGCTCGCCTGTTTCGTAATCAATCATCTTCTCGGCATTACCATGGTCAGCACAGATGAATAACACACCATCAACAGACTTAACTGCCTCTACTGCCTTACCGACGCACTCATCAACCTTCTCAACCGCCTTGATTGCTGCAGGGATAACACCTGTATGTCCAACCATGTCCGGATTAGCAAAATTAATAACAATAACATCATATTTTCCGCTTGTTATTGCTTCATTCAACTTCTCACTTACTTCCGGAGCGCTCATCTCAGGCTGAAGGTCATAGGTTGCAACAGCAGGAGACTTAACAAGAATCCTCTCCTCGTTTTCATTAGGCTCCTCTATACCGCCATTAAAGAAGAAAGTAACATGTGCGTATTTCTCTGTCTCTGCAAGTCTTAATTGTGTCTTACCATTCTTTGCAAGATATTCACCAAATGTGTTTACAATAGACTGTTTCTTGAAAGCAACTAATTTATTGGGAATTGTCTCATCATAATCTTTAAAGCAAACATAAGTTAACGGAATACGTCCATTTCTTCTTTCAAATCCCGTAAACTCATCATCACAGAAAGCTCTTGTAATCTCCCTTGCACGATCAGGTCTAAAATTAAAGAATATAACAGAATCGTTCTCCTTAACCAGGGAAACCGGCTCTCCGTTCTCAATTATAACAGTAGGAAGAACAAACTCATCCGTTACATCTTCGGCATAAGAATCTTCCATTGCCTTAACAGGATCCTCTGCTTTAACTCCTTCACCATACACAAGTGAAGCATACGCCTTCTCTACACGATCCCATCTGTTATCTCTGTCCATAGCATAATATCTTCCTGATAATGAGGCAACTTTGCCAACACCAATCTCCTTAGTCTTCTCAATAAGTTCAACAAGATAGTCCTTACCTGAAGCAGGTGGTGTGTCACGTCCGTCAAAGAAAGGATGAATATAAACCTTTTCCAATCCTTTCTTCTTGCAAAGCTCAAGTATACCGTAAAGATGAGTATTATGACTATGAACTCCACCATCCGAAAGAAGTCCCCACAGATGCAGACTCGTGTCATTTTTCTTACAATTCTCGATCGCCTCAAGCAACGCCTCATTCTCAAAGAAATCCCCATCCTCTACAGCCTTTGTAATAGATGTGAGATCCTGATAAATTATGCGACCTGCACCCATATTCATATGTCCTACTTCTGAATTACCCATCTGTCCGTCAGGAAGTCCTACAGCAAGACCGGAAGCATTACCTTGAACAAAAGGATACTCCTTCATCAAACTGTCCATAACAGGAGTGTTAGCCATGGCAATAGCATTACCCTCTGTGTTTTCATTCAATCCATATCCATCAAGAATCATTAATACTACAGGTTTTTTACTCATTATCGTTCTCCTTATCATTAAATACTATATTTATTATCCGTGTATCGTATCATCAATTATCCTCTAACAGAAATACTATATATCATATACTTTATTGCGATGATAGCACTTTAAATGATCTATGCATTTGTCATT
>CAJOLO010000087.1 GCA_905235345.1 uncultured Lachnospiraceae bacterium | reverse complement strand
GTCTCGCTTCTTCCTCTGCCTTACGTCTTGCTTCCTCTTCTGCCTTACGTCTTGCTTCCTCTTCTGCCTTACGTCTCGCTTCTTCCTCTGCCTTACGTCTTGCTTCTTCCTCTGCCTTACGTCTTGCTTCCTCTTCTGCCTTACGTCTTGCTTCTTCCTCTGCCTTACGTCTTGCTTCTTCTTCTGCCTTACGTCTTGCTTCTTCTTCCGCTTTACGTCTTGCTTCTTCTTCCGCTTTACGTTTTGCTTCTTCTGCTAATTTTTTATTATCTTCATTTACTTTCCGGGCTTCTTCTGAGTTTGTATTCGAATTAGATGAAAATACCATAACATCATCATCGTCATCATCAAAATCTATGTTATATGCACTTTGCACATTGTTAGAAGTACCCGGTCTCTGTTTAACAGGCACAACGCTGATCAAATCACCATTTCCGTCAACTAATGAATCCTTTTTATTAGAAGTTTCAGCATTTACAGATTGTGATGTTGTTTCAACATCTCTCCACGTTACATCTGACGAACTTGAAGAACCATTACCATTAGAACTCCAACCTTCATACCCATCATCAACAATAATTGTACTTTCTGAACCAGCAGCTTGCATCGTTCCAGGAATAGAATTATCATTAACAAATTTAAATGATTCATCCTCTGACTTTTCTTGCTGAACAGACACATCAGAAGGATCTTTAAAAGTTAAATTCGATGTTTGAGATTTTTCAACAGCTGCATTAATCGCATCAGCGTTAAGAGTGATTGTGCTCTCCTCACTATCCGATGATGTCTTTACCGAAGCAGTAATATCAATACCTAAACCACCGCCCAAATTATGTTCAGAAAGATTTCCCTGATTTTTATTAAAATCAGAAAGCGTGGGACCATTTCCATTAGGGTTAGATAATGTCGGGCCATTATTAAGTCCACCCGTAACTCCTCCTTGTATTTGAGATCCACTATTATTAGCCGACTGCTCCTTGTTAGGAATAATTCCGGCTTCCTTCATCCTCTTTCTTTCTTCTATTTTTGCCATCTCTTCAGGTGAAATAGTCTTGAAAATCGGCTTTTGTTTTTCGCCTCCAGATGATGACTTATCTCCTTTATTAACAATCTTGTTATTCTTTGCTTCAGCCTCTGCTTTAGCAGCCTTTTCTTTTTCAACCTGCGCCCTTATAGCTGCAATTAATGCTTCTGTTTGATCCATACTCTTCTCCTGCACCCGCCTTTCAGCTTTTATTTTTGCTTCTTCCTCTAATTTAAATCTCTCTCGTTGTTCTTCAGCAGCTCTTTCTTCCTCTAGCCTCCTTGCATGTTCAGCAGCAAGTTGAGGATTATTTCTCAATTCCTCCTCTTCTCTTTTTTGCTGCTCACGTAACCTTCTAGCCTCATCACGTTGCTCAAATGCTAAAACTCTCTGTCGCATTTCCTCCTGCTGTTTAGCTAATGCCTCTTTTGCAGAAGCGTTTTTTCCCTCACGTTCCAAACGAATCTTCCTCATTTCAAGAGACTCTGCTGAGTTATCTTCAAACGTTTGTATATTGTCTTTAGGCGAATTTCTTTTTTCGCCTCCACTTCTTAGTTGAATTGCCATGCCCCATCATCTACTTTCTTTTAAATCTATCAATTTTTTGACCATATCGTCTGTCAAAATAATTCTATACCTAAGTATATCTCTACGAGAATATTTAACATTATTGTCACTCTCTTCTGTTACTTCTTCTATAATTTTTTCAACTTCTTCTATATTATCAGATTTTTCCTCCTCATGCAACACTGCCTTTTCTTCTACAACTGCTTCCGGCTCGTTATGTTCCTCGGTTATCTCTTCCGGCTCTTCCGCAACTACTTCCGGCTCACTTGACTCCTCGGTTATCTCTTCCGAAACTGCTTCCGACTCGTTATGCTCCTCGGTTATCTCTTCCGGCTCTTCCGAAACTACTTCCGGCTCACTTGACTCCTCGGTTATCTCTTCCGGCTCTTCCGAAACTGCTTCCGACTCACTTGACTCCTCGGTTATCTCTTCCAGTTCTTCCGAAACTGCTTCCGGCTCGTTATGCTCCTCGGTTATCTCTTCCGGCTCTTCCGCAACTGCCTCCGGCTCGTTATATTCCTCGGTTATCTCTTCCGGCTCTTCAACTTTTTCATTAGTGTTTATACTATCCTCTTGATATTTCGATATATCTTCATTCTCATTTGAAACAACATCTTCTCCAAAATCATTAGGAACAATGTCTTCAAATTCAATAACCGAATCTTGAGAAAATATTCCTTCCACCTTATATAAATTATCTGATTCATTCTTGTCAACATTATATGTTGCATCATTCACATTATCATTTTCATTATTTAAAGCTATATATTCTTTTATTTCATAATCATCAATTTCAAATCCGTGATTCTCATAGCTTGCTTTGGATTCAAACCCCCTTGAATCTTCACCTGTATAATATTCCTTATTATCTATCATCCGATGTAGAATATTTGCAGCATCAGGAGCTACATCTTCCATGTGTTCATCTACATCAGATTGAACAACAGACATAAATCCCAATGACTCCAGAGGTTGTTCTTCAATATCATCAACATCATCATTATTATCATCTAAAAATCTTTGTTTTAGTTCCGCAAATGATATTGATACAATAGGTTCATTGACAATATTAGTATCAACAACAATAACATCTTCTGATTCTTCCGAAGTCACATTATCATCAGAATATTTCTTGTCAAAATCAAATAGCTTTTTCCTATTCTTTTTCTTTTCTTCCATCTGAACAGATGCTTCCAAAGCTTCTAGTTCTAATTTTTCCTGTTCTTCCTTCTTAATTTCCAGCTCCTTAACCTCATCAGGAGACATAGCTTCTAAGGATTCAGGAATCAACGCATCAAGTTCTTCATTAGTAACAACCTGACCAACAGGTTTCTTTGGAACTTCCAATACACTCTCTATAATTCCATCAACAAATTCTTCCTTATTTTCGTCTTTATTTTTTTCTGAGACCTTAGAAGTTCCTACAGCATCACTTATTGTATCTGTAGCCTTGTGAACATTATCAATTACAGACTCTGTTGCTTTCTTTACCTGCTCTCTTGTCTTCTTTGTATCATTACCAACATTCTTTGCCATTTGTTTTGCAGATTCTACGATGGCATCCTTATCAATCTTTTTAGAAAGTAGTCTGTCAAGAGCAGCTTCCCTCTCTCTTTTTACCTGTTCAGTTACATTTTCTACATCAATATCATCCGACTCTGATGAAGTTTCTTCCAAAACATTTTCTTTATTATCTGTATTATTTTGTTTTATACTATCTTCATTAGATTCAGATAATATATTATCACTGTCTTTCGATGTTTCTGTTATCTCTATATTCTCATTACTTTTTTTATTTTTTGAACGTTTTTTCTTCTGTTTTTTATCCTTAACAGATCTTGTATTTGTATTATCAGCATCCTTATCCTCAGCCTCAACAATAATCTTAGGTTCCGGCGGATACATTCTCAAATAATCTGCTTCTAATATCTTATCCTCTTTTTCGATAAGATCTCCATAAAGTTCCGTATCCTCTTGTACTTCTTCTCTAGGATAAACATAAAAATATTCATCTACGTCTAATTCGCCGTTAATATATTCTATAGCTGTCTTTATATAATCCGATTCTTTGAAATTCTCAAGAATATACTGAGCCTCTTCCATCGCTTTATCTTTACGATCTAATTTATCATATAATAAAATCGCTTCAAAATTCCACTTATCCTCAGGAATATCTTCTAAGATTGGAATCAAAATAGATGCAAGCTCCTTGATATCACTACCGGTCGCCTTTTTCATAGCATATTCCACATAATCCTTTTGCATATCTTCATCTGCGGAATAGAATAAATACTGCTCATAATATTTCCCGGCTCTTGTATAATAACCCAGTTCTAAGTATAATTCTATTATTTCAGCAATAATACGCGTACCTTGCGGAGACATTTCATGAGACTTTATCAAAATTCTTCTACTATCATAATAACGCTTATTCTCTCTGAAAATTTCGCCACTAATCCTCAAAAACTGGGGATTAATAGACTTATCCAAATTCTGAGTATCCAATATTTCTAAAGCTTCTGCATATTTCTTCTCTTCAGCAAGTTCTTTTATGCGATTAATACTTGATATACTGATTCCTGTACTCACTAATTTCACCTCATAATTCTACTGTTTCAAGTTTATCACAATATAAAATCTTTGACAATAAAAAACCGCTAATCAATCCACAACAAAATCCGCCTATATGAGCTGCATTATCAATGCCTACACTCGTCAGGCCGTAATAAATAGTTAATCCGGCCATAATAATAAGCCTTCTTGTTGTAAGGTTCCCATTCTTTGACGGACTAACCAAAAGATATACTGCCAAACATCCAATCACACCAAATATAGCACCCGAAGCACCCGCCGACGCAACATCTAATTCACCAACACGTGAATAATACCATAAAGATGCAATATTACCAACAACGCCACTTATCATATAAACTATTAAATACTTAAATGAACCTATACGTTTTTCAAGTTCACAGCCAACATATGTCAATAACAACATATTATTAAACAGATGTGAGATTCCAAAATGTAAAAACATGGATGTAATAATTTCATACCATTTTCCATCAATAAATGTATTATACGACAGTGCACCCATTTTCAACATAATCTCTGTATCATATGTTGCCAGTAAATCGTCATTGATAATTATAATAGCAATAAATACTATAATATTCAATGCAACCAAAGAAACATTAACAGGTGTCAGACTAAAAGGAACTATATTAACATGCTCCTTATTATATCTGAACAAATTCTGTTCTAAATAATCATTCAAATCTCCATCAAACGAAAGAGGCTGATTCTCATAAATATAAATCTTCCCGGTATCTGCGGCCAATAGCCATGCACCTGAAAGATTTGATACAATATCAGTTAAAGAATCGTCAAACATCCCATCACGATTAACAATCAGAAAAAGAGTGTTAATCCTCTTCTTATATCGGGTTACAACATTATACTTTATACTCTGTCCAATTCTTTCATAATCATCAAGAGTCATTCCCTCAACGTAAGCATTCAATATAATTAAATATATCTCATTATCATATTCGCGAATATAGCTTCCTGTTCTTCCATTTATCAAAAAGGGAGCATATCCTCTCTGCTGCAAGAGTGCAGCAACCTGATTAAGCAAATTGCACTCCTCCATTCAGGAACAAAATATCTAACAATTCCATAGGATTCCTGATAACATAATCAGAACCTAACTTCTTAAATAATTCCTCATCTCTAAATCCCCATGTTACACTTACACATGGAAGCCCTGAATTCTTAGCAGTCAAATAATCAACTTCCGAATCCCCTACATATATTGCTTTTTCCTTAGAACTCCCCAATTCCTCTAAAGCTTTTATCACCGTATCCGGTGCAGGCTTTCTTGTCACATTCTCCGATTCTCCGATTGCAACCGGGAATAAACCTTCAAAATAATTTTCATTAAGTTTCTTAACAGCCGTATCAAATTTATTAGATACAATAGCCAGATGATACCCTTTCTCCAAAAGTTTCCTTATTAATTCCATAACTCCCGCATACGGCTTGGTCTTGATATTCATATGATCCTTGTAATAATCTTTAAATGTACGTATACACTCATCAGATTGCTCATCGGATAATCGCCCCTCAATGGCACTTCTCATCAACTCTTCCGCACCATTACCTAAAAAGCGTCTAACTTCTGTTCTGTTTCTTTCCGGCAGACCACTTTTAGCAAGCGCATAATTAACACTTGCAGTTAAATCATCTAATGTATCTAATAAAGTTCCATCCAAATCAAAAATCACTGTATCAATATCACTCGTCACAGACATAGTCTTATACATAATCCTTTCACAAACACATATAAGTTATACATAAACAAATAACAAGCAGGAGAAGTCATCAGAATAGTTCTGACCACTCCCCCTGTTTTTCACCTAATTAACTCTCTCAAATACCTTGATAACCTTATCAATGACAGCGTCAGTCATATCCCCTCTTGTCTTCTCATATTGTCTCCCCGACTCCATAATTTCAAGAAGTTCCATACGATATTTAGCATCAATGGTGCCATTCTTTATATACTCTACAAGAATATCTTTCATTCCGTCTACATTAGGCTGTTCTTTCATACGTTCAATCATCTCTTCATAATTAAATCCTTTTCCCCCTGAAAGATCAGCTTCAATGCGCCCACAAATTGCACATTCCTCATCTCCTGTAGCATTAATATAACCACAGTTGCAAAGCCATGTGGTGCTATCGGATTTATAGGCATCTGAACCATATTTCTCTTTTAATGCTTTCAAATTCTTTTCGGACAATGTTATATCAATAGGATCTGTATCCGGTGTAAATACACCCTTCTCAGTAACATACTTTTTAACATAAACCTTAGCATTCTTAATAATAGGTATATCTTTCGTCTTAATCTTACATTCAATAAAATCCGATTCAAGTCTTATATTATTATTCTTATCAAAAACAAAATCAATCCCTTGCAGTATCATCTTCTCACCATAGAAATTTGTGAATTCTATATCGCAACGTATCGTCCTGATTTCATCCTGATTATAGTTATAAAACACAAGAGCAATCTTAACATCCTTGTCCTTTCTGACCAATATAACCTCAACAGGTCTCGGCATCAGTAAATTATAATAATTAGAAACACATATCTTAGTTGTAACAATATTATGAATCGGGGTTTTCTTTTTTATTATAACTGCAGTGCCTGATGCGACTGTTCCAACAGCTCCTCCAGGAAAGTTGGTGTAGTTAAGGCCTACTCCAACCAATGCATTGGCGCCTCTCTTCTTTGCCACATCAATAAGATTATTAATGGCATTCTCACTGGCGCTTTCCAGTTTATTAGTAAATGCCGTACTCTCCTGTGCAGTGAATTCAGCAAGATTGGAAGATAAATCCTTGAAAAAATTCGAACTAAGTGCAATCTGGCCATTGACAAATCCGAGATATTCAACAATATCATATCCCTCAAAATTTCCCCCTGACGTCAACATAATATCCGCCATAAAATTCACCCTCCAAAGCAAAAACTCTTTTTCCAGTATATCACAAAACTCATTATTAACAAAGCTTTTTTTATAAATTTATTACTTTCCAAGGGCTTTAGACATAAATACAACTAAATGTATGACAAGAATGGTTTACATAATACATCATTATCAGTAGGTAACATAATAACATATCAGGCAAAATATAACTGTATATAAATCGTATCACAATCAAAACCTTCTCGGATTATCGTTTATATACTTGTAGAAATAATATTCCAGATCAAAATATGTGTGTTCATCACTATCAGCTGCAATCCTCCAATTGTCATCTTTATCGAGATTCGGAAAATACTTATCTGCCTGATAGCTGTAATCAATCTTTGTAACGTGTGCCGTATCACAATACGGATAAAGCATCTTATACACACTCTCTCCGCCTATAACAAACACATCTTTTGAATCATATTTCTTAAGTTCTTCAAACAACTCTTCTTCAGAATGAACTACAATTCCATCCTTCACCTTATAATCGGGATCTCTTGATAATATAATGTTAGTCCTCCCCTTAAGCGGTAATCCGTTCGGAAATTCATCAAGAGTTTTTCTTCCAAGAACGACCACATGTCCCATTGTGGTCTCTCTGAAAAACTTCTGATCTTCCGGAATTCTCACCAAAAGTTTATTGCCATTCCCAATCGCCCAATTCTTATCAACTGCTACTATCAACTGCATAATAATATCTCCTAACGTTCTTAGTACCTATCTTCATACTGCAATAGGAATATTCTTTATCTGTTCTCCTGCCTGATAATCCTCAATCACAATATCATCTGTTGTAAAGTCATAAAAATTCTTAATATCCGGATTCAATGTAAACTTAGGTGCCGGATATGTAGGGCGCTTAATAAGCTCTTTAACTATATCAACATGTCTGTCATATATGTGAGCATCAGAAATCACATGAACAAGTTCTCCAGGTTCCATGTCACTCACCTGTGCAAACATATATACAAGCACCGCATACTGAACCACATTCCAATTATTGGCAGCTAATATATCCTGTGAACGCTGGTTAAGAATTGCATTAAGTGTATATTTATCATGCCCGGGCTTCTTCGTCACATTAAATGTCATACTATACGCACACGGATAAAGTCTCATCTCCGAAAGATCAGCGTGTACATAAATATTGGTCATTATCCTCCTGCTGAACGGATTATTCTTAAGATCATACAAAACTCTGTCTACCTGATCCATCATTCCTTCACTGTACTTATGCTTCACTCCCATCTGATATCCGTACGCTTTTCCTATTGAACCGTTCTCATCAGCCCATTCATCCCATATGTGAGACTTAAGGTCATGAATGTTGTTAGACTTTCTCTGCCATATCCACAGCAACTCATCTACAGCTGATTTAACGTATGTCTTTCTAAGTGTCAATGCCGGAAATTCTTTGGTAAGATCATAACGGTTAACTATTCCAAACTTCTTAATCGTGTAAGCATAGGATCCATCCTCCCATCTCGGTCGAACTTTCTCATTCTCTGTGCTGCATCCATTCTCAATAATATCGGTGCACATATCAATAAACAAGTTATCTGCATAGCTCATATCCAATTACCATCCATTTTCATATATTATAACTAACTTTCTATAAAAATCCTTCCATAACGAATGTGTCATATAACCATATGACACATTCATAAAACAATAGCAAATATGTAATTATTACGCAATTGCATCAATACGATTTCCTCTGGCAGCCTCACCCTCAAAAGACTTCTGATTCCTGCTGTACGGATCATCTCCGTAAGTCTTCATGACCGTTCTGGTTGTTCCTCCTGCAACATAAGCCCTTCCGCATTCAGGGCATATTGCAGTCTTGAGACTAACCGTTGTCGAAACAAGCTCTTTATTTTTTTTATTACCTTCTGCTATCGCATTGGCCACATGTTCTTTTTCGTGTCCCATTACCTTTGCGTAAGATTCACCCGGATCTATGTGACCACCGGTCTTAAATGATACCATCTCATCTGATCCGTCCTGATATCTTCTGTTCTTACAGGTCTGACATTCTATGGGTTTGACTTTATCGGAGCTTTCTACTGTGTTGTCCGTATTGACCGGTGTAACATAACTAATATTCGATACAGGTATAATATATCTGCTGCTTGTATTAATTCCACCCGGATCCGACATAGTATCACTCCCTTCTTGTAATCTCTATGCAAATCAATGTGACCGCGACTACATATTACATTCATTTATATTTTATTTTTTATTATACTACACATAACTTATTGTTGCAAGCAACAAACAAATAGAATATAATTAGTTTATCTATTTTAACAGCACATTTCAAAATCAAATTACTAAAGCGGGAGGTTCAACATGGCCGGTACATATTCAGTGGGTGATAAGACAAAAGCAGAAATTCTTAACGGAAGCAGAAAATTATTTTACAAAAATGGTTATACGGAAACTACTTACAATGATATAAGTGAATACATAAACATTAACAGGGCATTAATTCCCTATCATTTCAAAAGTAAGCAGGCTCTTGCATTTTCTGTTTATAGTGAAATAGTCGACACCGCAATATCAAAAGCCGACGAGCTCTTAGATACTAACTCCCTCTCAGGAGATTTGACAGCGGCATTTAATATAATAATATTTTTCCGACTGTTTTCAAACAAGCATTTTACCAATTTCACCTGTGAGCTTATGGCTGACAATTCTGATTTATTTGATGATGAAAACAGAGAGAAAGAACTCTTATATATGCTTTCCGACAGCACTTCTGACATTTCTTTAGACACCTCTGACGGAAAGATCATATGCGGAAGCATGTGTGCAATACGCCGCAAACTGATCAGTATTATGAAACTTGAAAATTATAATACAGATGAACTTGCCAAAATATATATCAAGTACGGACTTAATTCAATAAACATATTTGATAATACCGCAACAGAGCTTTTTGATTCATCAAAACAATTAGCCGATCTTATTAGTGTAGATATCAGGAAGGGATTCCAGTTATCTGTATCTTACAGATAATATGTTTAATTACACAATCCAACCTGAACCTCGCTCCAAGTATCAAGTCTCGCAAAAGCGAGACTTGAATTGCTCATATACCCACTATGTTGTTATAATTAAACCTCAACATCTGCCGAATAATCCACGCCATCAATCCTGAAGCCAAACATTTGATAAAAATCAAGCCAGTACCCTTCAGTATCTGCAAGTCTAAACAGACTTTCACTATCAATCTCATTCCATACCTTCATGACCTCGGTCTGAACATCTTCACGCATCTCATAATCATCCACATGCAACATACCATCACCTTCAATCATGTATCCTTTTTCAGAATACAGCTTGGTACGGTATAGTCTGTCCATCTGTTCTATACATCCCTCATGTATGCCCTTATCCTTCATAATTTTGTAAAGTACAGAAAGGTAAAGAGGAACTACAGGAATTGCAGTGCTTGCCTGGGTAACAAGGGCCTTGTTAACCGATACAAAGGCTTTTATTCCCCTGTCCTCATACCTTGAAGTAATTTCTTTAGCAGTTTTTTTAAGATGTGCCTTTGCCTGTCCTATTGTTCCATCATGATATATAGGATAAGTAAGCTCAGGCCCGATATATGAATATGCAACCGTAACTGCATTTTCAGAAAGAACATCAGCATCGGTTAACGCATCGATCCAGTCACTCCAATCCTCGCCACCCATAACCTTGATTGTGGACATAATCTCATCATCATTCGCCACGGTTATTGTAGCATCGCTTATCGTATTATCACCAAGATTCCAATTCTTCTGGGTAAATGGTTCTCCCACAGTCTTAAGTGCTGATGTATATGTAGTCCCGTCCGGAGTTGTTCTCCTTGGTGCCGCCAATGAATACACTACCAGATCAATCTTACCAAGATCCTCTCTGATAAGATTGATAACATCATCCTTCATTTTCTCAGAAAATGCATCCCCATTCAATGACTTTGCATATATTCCTTCTCGCTTTGCAAACTCATCAAACGCCTTAGTGTTATAAAATCCCGGTGTGGCAGTTCTCTTTCCTTTCGCCTCTTTTTCAAAGGACACACCTATTGTCGATGCTCCCATTCCAAATGCTGCAATAATCCTTGAGGCCAGTCCATAGCCCGTAGATGCACCCAGCACAAGTACCTTCTTTGCACCTTCAAAACTTCCCTTACTCTTCACATACTCAATCTGCTTCTCAACATTTACAGCACAACCCACAGGATGTGCTGTGGTACATATAAATCCTTTCACCTTAGGTTCAACTATCATTGTTGTTTTCTCCTTTCAATCTCCTTCTTGCTAGATGATTGCGAAACTTATTAATATTGTATATTGAATTGTACATATTGTACAGATTCCATAAACAGGTGCTTTGGAGCCGCCGGTACTTATGCACCGTATTT